>JAQSYE010000021.1 GCA_029256305.1 Lacrimispora sp.
CCTGCTCTTGAGGCAGCTGACTGGTTGGAACAGAAGGGGATTTTTGCAGGAGTTCTCGATATGTATTGCGTAAAACCTTTGGATACCAGAACAATTTTGAAACAGGCAGCCGGTGTTAAAGCAGTGATCACGGTTGAAGAACACGTATCTCTGGGAGGTCTGGGAAGCATGGTAGCTCAGGTGATTTCTGCAAATGCTCCCGGGAAGGTCATTAATCTGGCGCTTCCTGATGCACCTGTGATTACGGGAACATCGAAAGAAGTATTTGACTATTATGGGTTAAATGCAGAAGGGATCGGGCGAGAGGCGGAAAAAGCCCTGCAAAGATAGATGGACAAAAAATACATCCTCAGCCTGGATCAGAGCACTCAGGGAACAAAGGCATTGTTATTTGACCAGTCTGGTGCACTTTTGATGCGCCGGGATAAAGTTCATCGTCAGATGATAAGCCAGGAAGGCTGGGTGTCACATGATCCGGAAGAAATATATAAAAACAGTTTAGAGGTTTTACGAAAAGTAATAGAGGATTCAGGTATCGACCGGTCTGCTGTGGTTTCACTTGGGATCAGCAACCAAAGAGAAACCTCATTGGCATGGGACAGAGTGAGCGGAAAACCCGTGGATTCAGCCATTGTGTGGCAGTGCAGCAGATCTGCCGCCATTTGTGAGGAGCTTAAGGACAGAGCACAAGAGATTAGAGGTGTTACCGGAATGGCATTGTCCCCCTATTTTCCAGCTTCTAAGTATGCCTGGATATTAAAACACCGGAAATCGGCCAGAGAAAAGATGGAAGGTGGGACCCTCTGCCTTGGCACCATAGACAGCTATCTGGTATACCGCCTCACGGACGGAAAGGTATTTAAAACAGATTATTCCAATGCATCCAGAACACAGCTGATGAATTTAAGAACAGGAAAATTTGAGGACAGCTTATGCGGGATATTTGGTATCAGCACCGATTGTCTGCCTGAGATCGAAGATTCTGACGGATGTTACGGTGAAACAGATTTGGAAGGTTTTCTGCATTCTCCCGTTCCCATCCAAACGGTACTGGGGGATTCTCATGCTGCTTTGTTCGGGCAGGCGTGCCTCAACAAGGGGATGACAAAAGTAACCTATGGTACAGGATCCTCCATTATGATGAACGTGGGAGAGAAACCGGTATTCTCCCAGAATGGAGTAGTCAGCTCTGTAGGATTTAAAATGGATCATAAAATGACCTATGTCCTGGAAGGTAATTTAAATTATACAGGAGCTGTTATTACATGGCTGAAAAAGGATTTAAAGATGATTCAGGATGATTGTGAAACAGAATCCCTTTCCTATGAAGCCAATCCGGCAGACAGAACCTATCTGGTTCCTGCATTCAGCGGCCTTTCAGCGCCATACTGGGACAGTAGCGCGCGGGCTGCCGTAATGGGGATGTCCAGAACTACTGGAAGAGCAGAGTTTGTGAAAGCGGCACTCTCTTGTATTGCCTATCAGATCACGGATGTGGTAAAGGCAATGGAAACAGATGCAGGAATCTGTCTGAAGGAGCTTCGGGCGGATGGTGGTCCCACTAAAAACCGTTATTTAATGCAGCTGCAAAGCGATCTTCTGGGCAACTATGTCCTGGTTCCTGATCAGGAGGAGCTATCAGGAATCGGTGCAGCCTATGGAGCAGGTCTTGCCGCGGGATTATATGACGAGCGTATTTTTGAACGGATCAATCGTCTGGCATATGAGCCGCTTATGGGGCAGCCTGAGAGAGAAGAACTGTATGAAGGGTGGAAGAATGCGGTGAGAAGCGTTCTTGACAAATGAGGAAAGTGAGGGAAAAAACATGCTGACAGACACAAGCTGCTCTCCCTATGCAAAGGTTAGTGGAATTCCTTTTGAATCGGTCGCATTAAAACCTGGCTTTTGGAAAGAGTGCTTTGACTTATGTGCAGATGTGACAGTCCATCAGCTCCGGAATATATTTGAAAGGAAAGAAATCTGCCATGTGGTGGAAAATTTCCGGATTTGCGCAGGAGAATCAGAGGGCTGCCATAAGGGAACCCCTTTTGGGGACGGGGATTTTTATAAATGGCTGGAAGGTGCTTTGTATTGTGGTTTTCACAGAAAGGATGAAGCGTTGCTTCATCAGACAGACTCATACATACAACTGATAATAAAGGCGCAGAGACCTGACGGTTACTTATCTACAAAACAGATTATAAACGAGATGAACGGCGGGAGTAATGAAAGACAAAAGGACATCAATGAGTTTGAGATCTATAATTTCGGACACCTATTCACTCTGGCAAGCTTACATAAACGGCTGACAGGAAAAAATGATCTGATTGATGCAGCAAAAAAGGCAGCAGGCTATTTGGAAAACCTTTATTTAAAGGCTGAAAAGAGCGGCTTATCACAAACTGCTGTTTGTCCGTCTCACCATATGGGACTAATCGAACTATACCGCACAACAAAAGAAGAGAAATATAAGAAGCTTGCAATAAAGGCCTTGGAACTCAGGGATTTAGTACAGGAAGGCCTTGATGACAATCAGGACAGGATACCGCTTATAGAACATGAAAGCATAGTTGGTCATGCAGTCAGAGCAAATTATCTCTATGCTGGTATAGCAGACTTATATGCAGAAACAGGAGAAGAGAAATGGCTGGCTGTGCTTCATCGTGTCTGGAACAGCCTGACTTCCAGGAAACTCTATATCACAGGTGGATGCGGTGCACTTTACAATGGCGTTTCTCCCTATGGAAATTTCTTTCAGGACCAGAAGATTCATCAGGCGTATGGATATGAATATCAGCTTCCCAATATTACTGCCTACAATGAAACCTGCGCTTCCATAGGTGGTGCATTGTGGGCTTACCGCATGTTTACGGCAGAGCCATCAGCCCGGTATATGGATGTCATGGAGCGGATGATGTATAATGTAAATCTGGCAGCCATCAGCTTGGACGGGAAACGTTTTTTTTATGAAAATATGCTTCGGCGTACCAGAACGCTGGATTATGAACTGGTATGGCCGAGGGAGAGAACAGAGTACATAAATAGCTTTTGCTGTCCGCCCAATCTTTTCAGAATCCTTTCCCAGATCGGGGAATATCTCTACACTGTGTCAGAGGATTCGGTGTGGTGCGGTCTGTATGGAGCTTCAGAAACGGTGATTCGTCTTAAGAATGGAGCCAGATTTCGAATGAAGCAGGAGACTGCATATCCATACGAAGGAACCATCCGGTTTCGTTTTGACCAGACGGAAAAAGAGGAACCATGGAAGCTGATGGTGAGAGTACCCGCCTGGGCAGATAGCGGCGCAATCGATGTGAATGGAGTGATAACAAATCTTGACAGTAAAGACCGGGGAACTTACCGTGAGGTGATGATTACCCATACGGAGGGTACTGTTGTAGAGCTTACTCTTACGATGGAAACCCGGTTTACAGTGTCAAATTCCATGGTGGAGGAAACGGAGAACCATGTAGCGGTAGAGCGGGGACCGCTTGTTTATTGTATGGAAAGTCCGGATGCTGACGTTTCTACATTGGATGATTTAATTGCACCTGCAGATGGGGTGTTCCAGACGGAAGAGTATCAGATTGAGGGGCGGACGGTAATGTCCCTGAGATCGGATTTCTGGTGTCTGAAACGGGAGGATTATGACAGAACTGCATTATATCAGACTCTGGGACGAAGAGAAAGGAAACGTGTGGGTGTCCGCCTGATTCCGTATTTTGCGTGGGACAACCGGGGGATGGGTGAGATGCGGATCTGGTTTCCTGTAGCTTATTGATGGAGGGTTCTGTGAAAATCGGAGGGGTAAACATAATATGGAGAATGAGCAACTATGAAAAAAGCGGACAGGATATATTTTGGCGGAGATTATAATCCCGATCAATGGGACGATAAAACCATTGATGAGGATATGACCTTGTTTCAAAAGGCGGGAATTAATCTTTTGACACTCCCGGTGTTTTCCTGGGCAAAGCTGGAGCCTGATGAGGGAGTTTATGAATTTGAATGGCTGGACCGTATCATCAATAAGATCTGGAGTCACGGCATGTTCGTATGTCTTGCCACGCCCACAGCAGCCCAGCCGGCCTGGCTTTCGATCCGTTATCCCGAGGTGCTGCCAGTGGATAGAGCGGGAAGGAAGCGTACCCATGGGATGCGGGTGTATTACTGTGTCAACAGCTTAAAATACCGGGAGCGGGCAGCTGCCATTGCAGAAGAAATGGCAAAACGTTATGCAAATCACCCAGGACTTGCCATGTGGCATGTATCCAATGAATACGGCACATATTGCTACTGTCCGGTCTGCCAGGCAAAATTCCGGCTGTGGCTTCGCAGGCGCTATGGCTCCATTGGTGAACTCAATATCCGGTGGCACACTGCATTTTGGGGAAGAACCGTTACGAGCTTTGAGGAAATTACACTTCCAACAGAGCTCAACGATGATTATCGGTTTAATCCTGCCGTTCAGCTGGATTATATGCGCTTTGTCACAGATTCCACACAAGAGTGTTTCTTAAATGAATACAAGGTACTAAAACAATATAATCCTGAAATTCCCATACAGACCAATATGTCGGGTTATATAAAAAAGCTGGACCAGTTTCAGCTGACGAAGCAGATGGATATAGCGGGTTGGGATAACTATCCAGGGCCGGAAGATCCGCCTTATTTTGTGGCTATGAAGCATGATCTGATTCGGGGTTTAAAAGGAGGACAGTCTTTTGTGCTGACAGAGCAGTCACCGAACCAGCAAAACTGGCAGCCATATAACCGGCTGAAACGTCCGGGAGAGGTACGGCGGCTTTCTTATCAGGCGATGGCACATGGGGCTGACACCTGCCTTTTTTTCCAAATGCGTCAGTCTGTTGCAGGGCAGGAGAAATTTCACGGAGCCGTCATCAGCCATTCGGGAAGAGATGATACCAGAGTATTTAGAGAATGCGCACGCCTGGGGAAGGAATTAGATGCCATCGGAGATGTATTTCTGGAAGGGCGGATTGTGTCAAGAGTAGGAATCCTGTTTGACTGGAACAACTGGTGGGCATTGGAACTGTCCAGTGGTCCAAGCAAGGATATGGATTATTTAAAAACAGTTTCTTTGTATTATGAGCCGCTGTACCGCCAGAATATTCCAGTGGATTTTCTTCCTTATGATGCGGTGTTTGACGGGTATGACCTCATACTGGCGCCGATGGCCTACATGATGAAGAGCGGGCTGTCAAAAAGACTGGAGGCTTTCGTAAAAGCGGGAGGAACCTTAATTACGACAGTCATGTCAGGTATGGCTGATGAAAACGACAGATGTCTGTTTGGAGCTTATCCGGGTGAACTTAAGGATGTTTTAGGAATCTGGGTGGAAGAAACAGATGCGCTCCGGCCCTGGGAAAAAAATTGCATGGAGATCAGGCAGGGGTACTTCCTTTCACGCAGACAGTACCAGTGCGGATTCCTCTGCGATATCATACATGCACATCAGGATACAGAGGTGGTGGCAGAATATATGGAGGATTTTTACGCAGGTCTTCCTTGTATCACCCGGCACAACTTTGGAAAAGGTCAGGCGTATTATATAGGCACTCAGCCTGAACAGGGATTTTTAGACGAGCTTCTTGAAGGCATCTGCAAAGAGATTGGGATACAGCCGGTATATCGATCCAGTTCCCAGGTGGAGGTAACCTGCCGTGTTTTAGAGACTCAGGCAACTGTTTTTATGATAAATCATGGAAGCTCGGAGGGGTGGGTGGATTTAGAGACCGATATCCTCTGTGGATTAACAGATCCAAAGAGGATGACCGGGACTATCTCCATTGATCCTGGAGATGTACTGGTTGCGCGGAAAAAACCTGGAGAGCAGAACACAGACTCTGCTTTGAAATAGTAAAGTAAACGAGGAGGTATCCT
Organism: Lacrimispora sp.; assembly: GCA_029256305.1. Classification (GTDB taxonomy): domain Bacteria; phylum Bacillota; class Clostridia; order Lachnospirales; family Lachnospiraceae; genus Lacrimispora. The sequence goes on from JAQSYE010000021.1 coordinate 5,905, forward strand.
ATGAAGATATATGGGTTGAAGACAAATTATCAGAAGAATCCGTTGGGAATCGAGCTTTCCAAAATTACATTCTCATGGAAAGTGGCGCAGGCAAAAGGGAAGTTTCAGACCTGTGCCAGGTTTGCGCTTAGCACAGATAACAAATTCAAAGAAATTGTATTTGACAGTAAAGAAGCGGATATCAATTCTTCTGCTTATAATCCAGAGTTGGAGTTAGAGCCTGCCAGAACCTATTATTGGAGAGTGACGGTAAGGGATGACAGTGGAGATGAGGCCGTCAGCGAAACAGCCGTTTTTGAAGGCGGCCATCCTGCAAAAGAATGGCATGGAGACTGGATTCAGGCTCCGTTTGTTAAGGAGCTTCATCCGGTGTTTAGAAAGTCCTTTTCTCTGGACACGAAGGAATATGAGGACTTAAAAGCGGCACGCCTGTATTTATGCGGTCTGGGTGTCTATGAGGTCTATTTAAACGGGGAAAAGGTTGGGGATCAATATTTAACTCCTTATTTTACAGATTATCGGTACTGGACCCAGTATCAGACCTATGATGTGCAGCCATATTTGAAGGCAGGTGAAAACCAGATTGATGTATACCTGGGAAATGGCTGGTACAAGGGACGTCTGGGTTATACGAACAAAGGACAGTTAAGAGAGTATTACGGTGACAGTTTTAAACTTCTGGCAGATTTATATTTCACTGGCTGTGACGGAACATGCAGCGTAATTGCTACAGATGAATCCTGGCTGGCTTTGAAATCTCCTGTGGTAAGCTCCGGTATCTACGATGGAGAGGTATATGATTCCCGCATGGAAGCAGGACTTAAAGAGGTCAGCGAGCGTCAAAAGCTGTTTGCAGTCCGGACAACGCCTCCGAAAGGGTTCTTAAGCCCCATGATTGGGGTCCCGGTGGAAAAGAAAGAGGTGCTGCCGGTAAAGGAAATCATTACCACCTCAATTGGGGAGACCGTTCTTGATTTCGGTCAGGAAATAACTGGTTGGGTCGCATTCAAGGCCGAAGGGCCGGAGGGAAGACGCATCACCCTTCAGTACGGAGAAGTACTTCAGGAAGGTAAGTTTTACCGGGATAATTTAAGGACTGCCCAGGCGGAATATACATGGATTGCCAATGGAAAAAACCAGTTTGCAAGACCTCATTTTACCTTTTATGGCTTCCGCTATGTGAAAGTTACGGGAATGGAAGTGAATGAATCCAATGTTGGAGATTTTGAAGCCTGGGCGCTGTACTCGGATATGGAAGAGACTGGATTTATCGAAACTTCCAATGAAAAAGTCAATCAGCTGATATCCAATACCAAGTGGAGCCAGAAAGGAAATTTTCTGGATATTCCCACGGACTGCCCACAGCGAGATGAGCGTCTTGGCTGGACAGGAGATGCCCAGATATTCAGCAAAGCGGCTTCCTACCATATGCAGACCCCGTCATTTTTCAGAAAATATCTGAAGGATATGAGGCTTGAACAGTCAGAAAAAGAAGGGGCTGTTCCATATGTGGTGCCGGATATTCTGACACTGGCACGGCAGATGAATGGAGAACCGGAGTTTGACATGAGGGAGGATTCCTGGGGAGAAGCGGGAGCCAGTGTGTGGGGCGATGCAGCAACAATTATTCCCTGGAATTTATATCTTCACTATGGGAATGTAAGCTGGCTGAATGAGCAGTATGACAACATGAAGCAGTGGGTCGATTTTATTATTTCCATGGATGAAAAAGTCTGCGGGGGTAAACGGCTTTGGACGACAGGATTCCATTTTGGCGACTGGCTTTCTCTTGACAGCGAAGGAGACAGCCGGGAGGGTGGAACAGATAAATATTTTGTTTCCTCTGTTTTTTACATGCATTCAGCAGAATTGACAGCAAAAGCGGCAACAGCTCTAAATAAGATTGATGATGCAAACTATTATAACAGGATTGCGAAAGAGGTTCGCGAGGCAATCCGCGACAGATATATTTTGGAAAAAGGCAGGCTGACCATCAGGACGCAGACTGCATATGTACTTGGAATCTGGTTTTGTATATTTGACCAGGATGAAAAGGATCTGGCAGGAAAAGAACTGTGCCGGCTGTTAAGTGAAAACGGGAATCATCTGTCTACAGGTTTCGTGGGAACGGCATATCTCTGCCAGGCGCTGTCTGTAACAGGGCATTTGGACCAGGCCTATGATCTTTTACTCAATGAGGATTACCCAGGCTGGCTTTATGAAGTAAACTTAGGTGCCACCACAATCTGGGAACGGTGGAACTCCCTCCTTCCTGACGGTACCATCAGCAGCACTGGAATGAACAGTTTAAACCATTATGCTTACGGCGTGATTACGGAGTGGATCTACGGCTATGTCTGTGGTCTTTTACATATAGAAAATGGGGCTGGTGGCAAACGGATGCGTTTCGCTCCAAGACCATGTAAAAAAATGTCTTATGCACATGCAAGGTATCAGTCTGTAGCAGGAGATTACCAATGCGGCTGGAAATGGGAAGAGGACAAGATCATATATCACCTTACAATTCCTTTTGACTGCAGTGTGGAATTGGATTTGCAGACCGGTTTGAAAATTAAAAAGGTGGCAGTGAATGGGCAGCCGGTTGAAGCAAAAGAGTTGGATAAAGAATGGCATGCGGGTACCTATGAGATTGTAATTAGCTTTTAACATATGACATGAAAAATGTAGAAGCAGTCTCAGCTTAGATTTTGTGTAATCTCTGTTTACATTTTCAACACTTCTCACTTTCTATACAGCGAATGCATTCAAGCAAAAAATGAGGAGGAATATGTATGTTGAAAGTGAAAAGAGTGTTGGCCTTTGTACTCAGCATGATGTTAGTGCTCTCCATGATACCGGAGATTCCGGCACTGGCGGCAAATGTGGTGACAGTAGATTGTGCCAATGTACTCAGAGAAGTGACCCACTGTGCCAATGGCTCTTTGTATGGAATGACAGAGAGCATTCCGGCTGATGTAAACGGTCTTGTAGCACCCTTAAAGCCCTATGTTATGAGAAATCCTGCCAGGGGCGGGAACGGAAATCAGCATCCGTATGGAGATGCGATTTTGGTTTCTCAAAAGCTTTCGTCTGTGCCCAGCGCGAGAGTATCTATTGATTTAGCAGATATGCTGCCAGGCTGGCCTTATCAATGGCCGGGAATGACCAGCTGGCTGAATCAGGTAAAATCATTTATAAACGATAAGAAAGCACCTGGGCGCAATAACTATTATGGCTATGAGATCTGGAACGAGTCAGGGGGAACCTGGAATACGTCCAACGGCAGTTTTAACGACATGTGGAAGCAGACCTACGATGTAATCCGTGCCAATGACCCGGGAGCAAAAATAATAGGACCATGTGAGAGTTATTACAACAATTCCAGTATGAAAGATTTCCTGACCTATTGTAAGGCAAATAATTGCCTGCCGGATATCATGAGCTGGCACGAACTGTCAGGCGGACCGCAGACGATTGCACCTAACCTTAGGACTTACCGGGCTTTGGAGGTTTCTCTTGGAATTAATCCGCTTCCAATCAGTATCAATGAATACTGTGATCCGGATCATAATCTGGAAGGTCAGCCAGGTTCTTCCGCACGCTTTATCGCAAAGTTTGAACGCCATAAGGTAGAAAGTGCCTGTATCACCTGGTGGTTTGTGCCCACTCCCGGAAGGCTTGGCAGTCTTCTTGCAACCAATACGGAAAAAGGTGCTGGCTGGTATTTTTATAAGTGGTATGGAGATATGACCGGAAACATGGTTTATGTCACTCCGCCAAACGATGACAGCAATCTGGTGGATGGGGCAGCCTGTGTTGATTCCGGTGCAAAGTACGTAAGCTTTATTTTTGGAGGTCCTGGTGACGGGACTGTTAATACAACCTTTAAAAACATTCCTTCCTTTATCGGTTCCACTGCTTCTGTAAAAGTGGAAAAGATAGACTGGGTGAGTAAGGATACTGTATCCGGAGGACCGGTTGTGCTGTCTAACACCAATTATCCTGTGGTAAACGGGCAGATTTCCGTGAGCTTATCCGGCTGTAACAATAGCTCCGGTTACCGCATCTATATCACACCCGGTACTGGAACCAGTACGGGTATTGTTTCCGGAGAGACGTATAAGCTGATCAACAGGGGCAGCGGTAAAGCGCTGGATGTCACCAACAGTTCCACCGCAGACGGCGCTGATGTGATTCAGTGGAGCTATAGCGGCCAGAATAATCAGAAATGGATCATAACCAATACAGGAAATGGGTATAAACTAAGCAATACAAAGAGTGGTAAGGTTCTGGATGTTTATAAGAGTTCCACAGCAGACGGAGCAGATGTAATTCAGTGGACGGACAACGGACAGAATAACCAGAGATGGAACTTGATTGATCTGGGAAATGGCTATTACAATCTTGTAAATGGTAACAGCGGAAAACTTCTTGATGTAGAAAAGGGCTCTGTGGCTGATGGCGGAAATGTTATTCAGTGGAGCGGTAACAATGGATATAATCAGCAGTGGCAGATTACTGCTCCATAAAAGGAGAAATTAAATATAGCACCCTGTTCCAATGATGTTGGCAGGGTGCTATATCTTGTATATCATTACTATTTATTCAGATATCCTCCTGCGAAAAATAGCAATAGAATCAAGTTCCAGTTGTTAGTTCCCCAATGAGATGATAGAATGTTCACATGCGGTTTTGAAATTATGTGACTGCACCGTATTAACGGAATGAGAGGAACAAAAATGATTCATAAAAAATTCGGCAGTTTTTCTTTAAGCGATGAAATCCAAAAGGCACTTGGCGTTTTGGATTATGAAATACCCACGGAAGTTCAGGAACGTGTCATTCCAATGGCATTGGAAAAAAAAGACCTTATTGTGAAAGCAAAAACAGGCAGCGGGAAAACCGCTGCCTATGCAATTCCCATCTGTGAGGCGGTGGACTGGCTGGAAAACAAGCCCCAGGCACTGATCCTGACACCCACAAGGGAACTGGCGGTCCAGGTGAAAGAGGATTTCACCCACATTGGCAGATTCAAACGAATCAAGGCAGCCGCAATCTATGGCGGTCACCCATTTGCGATTGAGAAGACAGAGTTAAAGCAAAAGACGCATGTGGCTGTGGGTACTCCGGGCCGGGTGATGGATCATATTAGAAAAGGAACCCTGCCTTTGAGCAAGATCAGCTGCCTGGTCATAGATGAGGCTGACCGGATGTTAGATATGGGATTCATTGATCAGGTGGAAGAAATTATAAAAGAGCTGCCAGAAGACAGAGTAACCATGCTGTTTTCAGCCACAATGCCTCAGGCGATAAAAGATTTATCGCTGAATGATCGCAGAGTGCCAGTTCAGATCGATATCCAGGAGGACAGCAGCGTGACAGCGGATATCGATCATTCCCTTTTTATAACGTCAGAGGAAGACAAATTTGAACTGCTTACGGATATTACAATCATGGAAAATCCGGACAGCTGTATCATCTTTTGCAGTACCAAGGACCGGGTGGATCTTGTATGGGAACGGTTAAAACAGATGAATTACCATCCCCAAAAGCTTCACGGCGGTATGGAACAGACAGATCGGATATCTGCCATAAGACGGTTTAAAAGAGGGCAGTTCCGGTATCTGATTGCTACGGATGTTGCAGCCAGAGGGATTGATGTAGATGATATATCCCTGGTTATTAACTATGATATTCCACTGGAGGCGGAAACCTATGTTCACCGGACAGGCAGAACCGGCCGGGCGGGGCGCAAAGGAAATGCGATTTCCCTGGCAACTCCCTCTCAGGACCGTTTCGTACGGCAGATCGAAGCGTTCATTGGATTTCCAATTAAGGAGCGGGCAGGATATGAGAAATCTTGTGTAGCACAGGCAAGGCTTAACTTTGATAAAAAAATAAAAGCTGCACCTGAGATAAAGCAGTTAAAAAGTGATCAGTTAAACAAAGGCATTATGAAACTAAGGTTTAATGCCGGTAAAAAAAAGAAATTCAGGGCAACCAATTTCGTAGGAGTACTGTCTAATTTAGAAGGTATGTCAGCGGAAGATATCGGAATCATCACAATTCAGGATACACTTACCTATGTAGAAATATTAAATGGAAAAGGCTCGAAGGTGCTGGAGATGATGAGTCACACCACGATAAATGGGAAACAATTAAAGGTAACAAAAGCATTGGATAAATACTAGCGGCATGTTATAGTAAAGCTAAAATATAAAATTAAACACAAAAGGGGTTCCTATGGAAAACATCGATATATTGAAGAGATTAAGATATGCACTGGATATCAAAGACAGTGATATGGCGGAGATTTTTAAACTGGGCGGAGTTGTTATTACAAAAGCGAATGTACAGGATATGCTTAAGTCAAATGAAAGCAGCGATGCGGATCCCTTAAAAAAAGACGATTCCTCTGCAGTGAATCAAATATGCAATAATCATATGCTGGAATCATTTTTAAATGGTTTTATTATCTTTAAAAGAGGGAAAAAGGAAGAAAAACCAGGGGAATCCGCGGATAAGAATTTTATGATCAATGACGCTTGGAGTGTGAATAATGTTTTTTTAAAAAAGATAAAAATTGCACTGGCCTTTACTGGTGATGATATGCTTGCAATTTTTAAAGCTGGAGGGATAGATCTGTCAAACGGGGAATTAAGCGCCCTGTTAAGGAGAGAAGGCCAGCGCAATTACAAGGTGTGCGGGGACCGTTACATCAGAGTTTTCTTAAAGGGTCTTGCAGAACGCTACAGGAAGAAATAACAGGATAATTCCAGTTTCAGCTTTTGTTTGAAGGGGTGAAGTGCCATGGTGACTTTAAAGGAAATTGCAAAAAGATGTGACGTATCCGTATCCACTGTATCCAACATTTTAAATGGGATACCAAAAGTAAGCGAGGATACAAGGCAGAAGGTACTACAGGTCATAAAGGAAACAGGTTATCAACCCAACTATATTGCTCAGGGACTGCGAAAAAAAAAGACTAAATTAATCGGGATTATTGCTGAGGACATCTCACTTTTTTCCACCCCTATTATTATTGAAAACATCATGTCTTATTGTGAGACGAAAAATTATAGAACAATTATGGTGAATCTTCGTCTGTATGCCAGATGGAATGAACAATGGTATCAGGATGAGGAGGAGTATTATTCTGTTTTAAATCCGGCGGTTCAGGAACTTTTGTCAATTAAAGTAGATGGGATTATTTATGTACCGGGCCACGCAAGAAATATGCGCTGCTTTGATGAGAACTTCAAAATTCCGGCGGTCATGACCTACGGATATACTCATTCGCCAGATTTCCCTTCCGTCGTAATTGACGATGAAAAAGGTGGATATGATATGACAGAATATCTTCTGGAAATGGGGCATAGAAGAATTGGAGTAATTGGAGGAAGAAAAGACAACATCCATATGGACAAGCGGCTTTTGGGATATCAGAGAGCCTTGTTTGACAGACGGATCTTTTACAATCCGGATCTTGTGTGCTATGGAAACTGGAACCGGGAGAGCGGCTATGAAGGGGCGGAAACACTGATAAAGAGGAATGTCACGGCTATATTTTGCTTTTCGGATATTATCGCAGGCGGTGTTTATGATTATCTGGAAGAGAAGGGGTTGGAAGCACCGGAGGATATCTCAGTGGTGGGATTTGATGATCAGGTAATTGCCGAATATTTTCGCCCTTCGCTGACGACGGTGGCACTTCCACTAGAAGAGATTGGGAAAAAGGCGGCGGAGTTATTAATACGGTTATTGGATGAGGAAGTGGGACAAACAGAACAGCAGATGAGTCAGATTGAGCTGCCCTGTTCCGTGGTTCTCAGAAAATCGGTTAAAAGATTGTTATAATCAAATAAATTAATACAAATGAAAAGACAGATGCTAAGACATTCAGATAGCATCTGTTTTTTTGCTTATCAGGCAATAAAAGTGATAAATAAGTAAAACGATTCATACATAAATAAAACGGCAAAAACATAGTAATAAAGTATAATAGACAAGAATAAAAGTTGTTTAAAACATACAAAAGAAACAAAATTATCAAGTTGTTTATTGACTATATTCACATGCTGGAATATAATTCTATTCAATAGGTAAAACGATTTACAAGAGGAGATACGTGTCCTTAACATGTTACGAAATTGCAAGAACAGGAAAGGATGGTTTTCATGAAACTATTTACTGACAGGAAGAAGGCAAGGGCATTCAGAGAATTTATGTATGTGTTACCGTTTCTGATATTAGTTGCTGTGTTTTCGTATTATCCGTTATATGGCTGGGTCTATGCATTTTTTGATTATAAGCCGCCGTTCCCGCTTAGTAAGGATCAGTTCGTTGGATTTAAATGGTTTTTGTCACTCTTTACCAATGACGTAAAGTTAAAACAGCTGCTGGCTGTCTTAAGGAATACCTTTGCAATCAGCGGGCTCAGTCTTCTGTTTTCCTGGTTCCCCATGGTATTTGCAGTATTTCTCAATGAAATTAAATGGAAGCCATTTAAAGTATTTGTCCAGACCGCCACTACATTACCCAATTTCATCAGCTGGGTTCTGGTGTATTCCATCGCATACTGTGTATTTTCCAGTACCGGTGTGGTAAACAGTTTATTAATGAATTTGGGAATTTTAAAGACACCCCTGTTATATCTTCAGTCTGCAGATCATATCTGGTTTAAGATGTGGCTGTGGCTTACCTGGAAGAATGCCGGCTGGGCGGCAATCATGTATATAGCGGCCATCTCCGGAATTGATGAACAGCTGAAAGAAGCTGCCAGAGTGGATGGGGCTAGCAGAATGCAGGTAATCAGACATATAACAATCCCCGGTCTGATTCCCACATTTTTTGTGCTGGTGATGCTCAATCTAGCTAATTTCCTGACAAATGGAATGGAACAATATTTCGTTTTTCAGAATGCCTTTAATAAGGATTACATTCAGGTATTGGATTTGTATGTCTACAATATTGCAATGGGAAGCGGGGGATATTCCCTGTCAACTGCCATCAGTATGTTTAAGAGTATCGTAAGCGTATTGCTGTTATGTGCCACAAACCAGATATCAAAGATGGTCAGAGGGGAAGGGTTTGTTTAATGAGGCAGAAAGGGGAAGCAATGAGAGAAAAGGTTATAAAGCATAAAAGAAAACAAAGCTTTGAAGATTATATGATGGATGTAATTACCTGTATTGTCTACTTGTTTTTTACATTCATATGCGTTTATCCGTTTTACTACATATTCATTAACACCATCAGTTCCAATGATCTCAGCGAGAGAGGAAAGATTCTTTTCTGGCCAATTGGAATCCATTTTAACAATTATGTTTCTGTTCTTAAGATTCAGGGACTGTTTTCAGCCCTTAAGATTTCTGTGACCAGAACGGTGGTAGGTACAATTCTCACTGTGTTTATCGCTGCGTTTCTTGGATATATGTTTACAAAAGAATCCATGTGGAAGAGAAAATTCTGGTATCGCTTTGTGGTGGCAACCATGTATTTTAATGCTGGAATTATTCCCTGGTACATCACCATGCGCAATCTTCATTTAACTAATAATTTTTGGGGCTACATTTTGCCGGTTGCAGTATCACCCTTTTACATAGTTTTGTGTAAGACGTTTGTAGAGTCCATTCCTGGGGAGTTACAGGATGCGGCGGAAATTGATGGGGCTGGTACGCTTAAAATATTCTTTCAGATTATAACTCCATTAATTAAACCCATCCTTGCAACCGTCGCAATCTTTACGGCTGTTGCACAATGGAATGCATTTCAGGATACGCTGCTTTTGGTAACGGATAAACGGTTATATACGCTTCAATTTACCCTTTATCAGTACATCAATCAGGCAAGTTCCTTAAAGTCACTTGCCAATAGCAGTGCCGCCTCCTCGCAGATGGCAGCAAGTCTGGCACATGCTCAGACGGCAACATCCATCCGTATGACCGTTACGATTGTAGTTGTGGCACCGATTATATTAATTTATCCGATTTTCCAGAGATTTTTTGTAAAGGGAATCATGATCGGTGCTGTGAAAGGATAATAACAATTGCAAATAAAAGAAGGGAGCAGTGTATGAGAGTAAAAAGGAGAGCTTTAAAAGTGATGTCAGCAGTTATGGCTGCAGTTATGGTGGCAGGATGTGCCGGTCCGGCATCAACGAAAGCGACAACAGGGGCAACAGGGACAACAGCGGCAACAACGGCAGCCGGTACAGGAAACTATGACGAACCCATGACATTTGACTTTTATGATGTTGCGGCAAATTACCAGGGAACTCAGGCTGGGTGGTTTGCAAAGGTGGTAAAGGATAAGTTTAACATTGAACTAAACATGATATCACCCCAGGTAGCCGGGAACGGGATCTACCAGACCCGCTGCAGTACAGGAAATTTAGGAGATATCGTCCTGCTGGAACGTACGGATTTTACGGATTGTGTAAAAGCGGGATTAATTAAGGATATTACGGCGGATATCAAAAATTATCCCAATTTAATGTCATATCAGGATCAGGTCGATGTATTAAATAAGGCACTGCCGGAAAATAAGGATGGTAAAATCTATGGAATTCCCTGCCAGATGACCAATACATCGCCCACCGCTTATTCTCAGGATGTGATTAAGTCCAGTCCGCTTTTAAGATGGGATCTCTACTCGGAGCAGGGATGCCCGGATATAAAGAATACGGATGATCTCTTAGATTTACTGGAAAAGATGATGAAGGCACACCCCACCAACAAGGCCGGAGATCCCGCGTATCCCCTGTCTTTGTGGTCTGACTGGGATGGCGGAGACGGAATGCTTGGAATCGCCAATGTTACGCAGCTGACAACCTGGTATGGGGAAATAATCAAGGGTTCCAATATTTTAAAGCCAGATCATACATTTATACCCGTAAACAGCAAAGATGGTGCTTATTATAAGATGCTTCATTTCTTAAATGAGGCAAACAGAAGAGGGATTGTGGATCCTGATTCCGGTACTCAGGACTGGAATACGGCCTGTGATAAGATGAAGACCGGCAGAGTGTACTTAATGTGGTATAACTGGCAGACTGGATTCTGGAATACACAGGACCGGTTAAAAGATGGCACAGCATTTATTTATACACCAATCAAGGATCAGATCTATTATGCAGATGCAGATACCTACTATGGCAGCGGACGTGTTTTTGCCGTTGGTTCCCAGGTAGATGGAGCGAAGTATCAGAGAATTATGGATTTTCTGAATTGGTATGCAAGTCCGGAAGGCTTGACTTATCAGCACATTGGATTAAAAGGATTTAACTATACCGTAGGCAGTGACGGAAAATATACATATATCAATGACAATGCTTTAATGGATAATGTTACGGTACCGGACGAATTTGGCGGCGGTGGATTTAACGATGGAAATAACGCAATCAATCAATGGGTGCTGGATGCCATTAGTACAAATCCGGATACAGGAGAACCCTATAACAAGGATTATTGGAGCACTTACAAGGCAGCCACAATGACTCAGATGAAAAAAGACTGGGCAGCAAAATTCGGTGCTGCAGAACCGGTTGATTACATGAAGAAAAATAACATCCTGTTAATCAGCCCGAATGTGAGCGTATCTCTGCCCAGTGATCCGGCGGATATATCCATAATCCGCAATCAGTGCAGCGCTCTGTTCAGCGATTATTCCTGGAGGATGATTTATGCAAAGGATGACGCAGACTTTGATTCCCTGTGGAGTGAGATGTGTACGCAGATGGACGGAATGGGCTTTCAGGAGCTGTCTAAGTTTGACAAAGAAAAATACCAGATTGAGTTAGACGCTAAATTAGCAGTCGACAAAAAGTAAGGACCCATAAAAAGGAGAAAACATGGATATAACGTCAATACTTCCAGAGGGCAAGAACTTCGCATTCTGGGAGCAGGAACAAAGATATGAGCATGAGCTGCATGTCGACTGCAATCAGAATGGAGTGTCAGGGGAACATGACGGAAGTATCCAGAAACCCTATCAGACGATAAATGAAGCGGCGGCTGTGGCAGTTCCGGGTACCAGAGTATGGATTCATGGCGGTGTGTACAGGGAATGTGTACACCCTGCCATGGGCGGAACCGGTCCGGATCAGATGATCTGCTATGAGGCCTGGGAGAAGGAATCGGTATGGATTAAAGCATCTGTGGAGATAAGAAACTTCACACCCAGCCAGGGCTGGAGGCTAAACCATTTTTCCGCAGATGCGTTAGCGGAAGGGATTTCTATCTGGGAATTAAAATTGAATCCGGAGGAATTTAAGGGATATAATCCATTTTGTGCAGTGAATATTCTTCATGACAGACTGTTTCTGGAATACGATAAAACCGATATGACTACGTATTTAAACAGGCGGGGAATGGTGTTTTGTGATGGAAAACCGCTGGTGCAGGTGTCGCTTTACCGTCAGCTGGGTACACAGGAGAATACATATTGGGTGGAAGCCAATGGGCAGACAGTCCATTTTCGATTAAGCAATGACGATGACCCGGGAAAACATCTGATAGAAATTACATGCCGGGAACAATGTTTTGCACCTGAAATCCCCTTTTTATCCTATATAAAAGTAAAGGGGATCACCTGTGCACATGCAGCCACCGGTGCTCCGGTTCCCCAGAGAGGTTCCATCTCCTGCTTTCGGGGACATCACTGGATTATTGAAGACTGCGAAGTGGATTGGGCAAATGGTGTAGGAATCGATATTGGGAATGAATGCTGGCATCACTCTGTGCCGGAGGATCAGATCATCGGAAATACTATAATCCGCCGCTGCCGGATTAAAGATGCAGGGGTATGCGGCATTGCCGGATTATTTGCCCAAAGTCTTTTAATAGAAGACAATGTGATCGAGGGCACAGGCTGGCAGCGGATGGAGCTGTCCTGGGAAGCCGGAGGCATGAAAATACATAATTGCAGGAACAGTCTGATCAGAAGAAACATCTTCACAAAGACATTCCGGGCAGACCATTTGTGGCTGGACTGCAACAATGAAAATAACCGGATCACACAGAATTTATTTTTAGATGGAATTGAGCAGCGGGAAGCTGTTTTCATTGAATGCACCAGAGACGGCGTTAATTTAATTGATAATAATATATTCTGGAATGTAGAAGGTAGATTTGATGCAGGAAAAGTCCCGGAGGAGACTGGATCTTCGGGATGGTATAAGATGGAAGAGGACGGGATTTTAAATGGATATGCAATTTACGCGGAAGGAACCGATCACTTATATATCGCCAATAATTTAATTGGCAGATGCAGGAGTGCGGGATATTTTGCAAAGCCGGTTGCTTTTCGCATGCATGGCAATCTCAGAGGAGGAACATCAAGAGATGCCAGCTTCATTAATAATATTTTTTATGAATGTGAGGAGGCAGCCATTAAAATGCCCACGGAGAAGAACCAGGCAGAAGGGAATTTATATGTTTCCATGAACGGGGGGTATTTGAGAATTCTATATCCGGCGCCCCCATGCTGCCTTGATCTTCCTGCATGGCAGGAATTTTACGGATTTGATAAAGAAGGGCAGGAGGGAATCTTCCAGATTGATCTGGATACCGAGCAGTATACGCTGGTATTTCGTTCTGTGGATCAATATCCATGGGATACGATGAGAGAAAGAGAACGGAATCATTACGTGAAGGAAATTGAGGAGATTAAAACGGTAAGAAAAGATATGCTGGTTTCCAATGACTTTTATGGGACGCTTATTCGTAGTGATAATTGCAAACCTGGACCGTTTGAAGAATTGGTATCTGGCAGAGTCTATCACATTGATCCAAGAAAACTGTAAAGCCAGGAGGGGGGCTATCATGATTCGGATAGTAGAAACGGAAAATGGACCGGTAAGAGGAATTGAAGCGGCCGATCCCAGAATTACGGCATTTAAGGGGATTCCATTTGCAGCACCGCCCGTGGGGGAGAACAGATGGCATGAGCCAAAACCATGTGAGAACTGGGAGGGAGTTCGTGACTGCTTTCGGTTTAGCCCCATATCTATGCAGGGGGTACCGGGGCTGGGAGATAATATCTATGACAGGGAATGGCATGTGGACCCTGATATAGCAATGAGTGAAGACTGCCTTTATTTAAATGTCTGGACTGGAGCAAAGAAGGCGGATGAAAAGCGTCCTGTTCTGGTATGGTATTTTGGAGGCGGGCTGCAATGCGGTTATACTGCTGAAATGGAATTTGACGGAGAAAGACTGGCACGAAAAGGGGTCATTGTGGTTTCCGTCAATTACCGGGTTAATTTGTTTGGCTTCCTCTCTCATCCGGAGCTGACAGCCAGGCAGCCGGATGCTCCGGCCAATTTCGGCCATCTGGACCAGCTGGCAGGTTTAAAATGGGTGATCAGGAATATTGAGGCATTTGGCGGTGATCCTGACAATATAACCATTGCAGGGCAGTCCGCAGGCGGCGGCAGTGTTATGACACATTTGACCACCCCGAGAAGCGAAGGATTGTTTCAAAAAGCAATTGTTTTAAGCGGAGTTTTCTATAGTCCATACGACAAAAATCCGGATCCGTTCAGCCATACACTGGTTGATGCAGAAAAAACAGGTGAGAAATTCTTTGAATTTATCGGAGCAAAAGACCTTGCCCAGGCCAGAGCGATGGATGGGAAATTGCTCCATGAAAAGTACGAGCAGTTTGGCGGATTCATGGGAACTGTCATTGACAATAAATTCTGTTTTGGCAATTCCTACCAGCGTTTTATGGAAAATAAAAGAGCAATGGTTCCTGTGATGGCGGGTAACACCTCAGATGAATTCTTTGATTCCATTCATGCAGATTCCGATGAGGAACTGAAGAAAAAAGTGAAAACGCTGTTCCCAGGACGGGAAGAAGAATTTTACCGTCTGTTGGGAAACGAAAAGCGGGATAAAGAGGGAAAAGCCGGCTCCGTAAGCAGCATCGAGTATGCAGTAAAGGGATTGTTTCATAAAAATGCCTGGCAGAACAATCCGGTTAATTGTTATTACTATACCTTTGATGCAGATATTCCCGGCTGGGATCATCCGGGGAACTTTCATTCCGTAGATTTATGGTTCTTCTTTGAGACACTGGCAAAATGCTGGCGGCCTTTTGAAGGGAAGCATTACGATCTGGCAAGACATATGGCAAATTACTGGTCAAATTTTGTGAAGACTGGGGATCCCAACGGAGATGATGCAAATGGAACGCCAATGCCGGTGTGGCAGCCGTTTACAGAAGAAAATCCAAACGGAATTTTGTTTTCTACAAAGAAAATCGAAATGAATCAGCAGAAGGAACAGGAACTGATGACGTTTTTATTAAACAGGCTGAAGGAAAAATTCGAGTAACAACAGGTGATTGCCGGAATGGAGATAAGATGAAAAAATATGCAGTAAATCCCTATCTGCCCTCATGGGAATATATCCCTGACGGGGAACCATATGTGTTTGGAGACAGAGTTTACGTTTTTGGCTCCCATGACTTTTTCAACGGTTATGTCTTTTGCCTGGGAGATTATGTCTGCTGGTCAGCACCGGTAGATGATCTTGGAAACTGGCGGTATGAGGGTGTAATTTATCCCAAAACCAGTGATCCCTTAAACAAAGAGGGGAAAATGTGCCTTTATGCGCCCGATGTGGTAGTGGGGGCCGATGGAAGATATTATCTTTACTATGTCCTTGACAAGGTGCCGGTGGTATCGGTTGCAGTTTGTGATACCCCAGCAGGAAGATATGAGTTTTATGGATATGTTCAGGATAAGGATGGAGGGCGTCTGGGAGAGCGGCCGGGTGACCAGCCCCAGTTCGACCCGGGAGTCTTAAGAGAGGACAACAAAATCTTTCTCTACTGCGGTTTCTGCGGTCCCCAGGATGACACCAGAAAGGGCGCCATGGTAACTGTGCTTGCAGACGATATGATAACCGTTTTAGAAGAGCCTGTTGTGATTGTGCCCAGTAAGCCATATGGGGAAGGAACCGGCTTTGAAGGGCATGAGTTCTTTGAAGCGCCTTCTATCCGGAAAAATGGCACTACCTATTATTTCATCTATTCTTCTGTAGCCATGCATGAACTGTGCTATGCAGTCAGTGACAGTCCGGTAAGTGGATTTACGTATGGAGGAGTGATTGTCAGCAATTGTGATGAGGGAATTGATACGTATAAGCCAGCCAGAATGCATACGGCTTTTGCTGCCAATAATCACGGAAGCCTGGTAGAAATTATGGGGAAATGGTATATTTTCTATCACAGGCACACCAATGGTACCTGGTACAGTCGCCAGGGCTGTGCAGAACCAGTTTCTATTCTGGAAAACGGAAAGATTCCCCAGGTGGAGATCACAACCAGCGGAATGGAAGGTATCCTGCCAGAAAAAGAAAGATATGGCGCTTATCTGGCGTGTAATTTGTTTCAGACAGAACAAAACGCGGAAGTACCCATCCCAAAGATCATGCAGGATGGCAGAGATGGAGACGAAGAGCCAGGCTATATTGCCAATATAACAGATGGTGTTACTGTAGGATTTAAATATTTTGAATGTGTGGATAGTAAGCGCATCACGATTACAACGAGAGGTTATGCAGCCGGGTATTTTGAAGTGAAACATGCATGGGATGGCAGAATACTTGCTAAGATAGAGATAAAGTACACCAATGTGTGGGAAAACTACTCCACTGATTTGGAGTTGGAAAAAGGAAAACAGGCAATCTATCTGACTTACAGGGGAAATGGGAATGCAAGTTTATTGTCTTTCTCATTGGAATAATGAAATTTATAAATTAAATAATAAAAACTGCTGCAGACCGGTAATGAACTGCAGCAGTTTTTTCTGTCAGGCCATTTATACAAAACGTTTGTTAATTAACAGGAATACCGGGTACAATAAGAGGAAAAAGAGACTTAACTGATTGAAAGGAGTAGCGATGATAACATTAAAAAAATTAACCATTGTTACCGGATTTCTGGTATTATGTGTGGGTATACTGGGTGGCTGTGGAAAAAACAGAATAAAAGCACTGGATGAGACGACGGTTCCCGCGAAAGTGTCAGTCAGTGCCGAAGCTGAAACCGAAACTGAAACCACAGCAGCTCCTTCTACAGCAGCCAAACCTACCGTTATCAATGATTCTGAAGAGGCAACAAAAGAGACATTAAAGGAACTGGGGTTCATTTATAAGGGAAATACAATTTCCCTTCTGGACTTTACAAATGACCAGAAGATGGAAGGCATACTTGGTAAAGCAGAAAACATGAAGACCCACACGTATTCTTCTTCGGATGGATTAAACATGGATCAGCTTATTGGAAAGATAGAAAAGCAGTACCTTTATCCGGGGCTTGTTATTAAAACCATTGATGCAGGAGAAGATAACAAGTCATATATTTATCAGATTGAAATAACCGGCTCCCAATATACAACTGTGAGAAATATCAAAGTGGGAGACGGCTTTGAAACATTGAAAGAAGCTTATCCGGAAGGCAATTTAATAGGAGGAGAATTGAGTAATGAGGAGGACGATTTCCGCTTTGAGGAAGAGGATTACGCAAATGTAATGAACTTTCATATAAAGAATAAGAAGGTGGCAAGCATCCAGATCTATTCTCTTATTGATTAGTTGATTGTTTTAAGAAATTGACGTATTCTTCCATATTAAATATCGATTTGTACTGCTCCATAAAGATATTGCAGACCAACAAGTTGCAGATGAGTGCGGATGATATTAAAATCTTCAGAAAATTTAAGATTTATTTAGCTGATTTTTTTTACAAAGTAAGTATAATGGAGTTGTTAGTGATTGTGCATCTATTTTAGTTAATAAAGGGAAAGTGGAGCTAAAATGAGAAACTTTGGAAAAATTGTCGGGTTCTGGGGGATCTTTCTCCTATTGTTAATTCAGTGTTCTAATTTATTTATACCAAAACGCAATACAGTGGAGGATGGAGTTCCAAGCAGAGATATCTATGCAAATGGTGTGATGGCAGAACCTGCCAATTCTCTGGATGTGGTTGTTGTGGGTGATAGTGAGGGCTATTCCGGAATTACTCCAATGATAATGTGGAAAGACCGTGGAATAACATCCTTTGTCTGCAGCCAGTCCGGGCAGCGTTCTGCAGAAGCCTACTATATGCTTAAAAAGGTGTTAAAACGGCAAAATCCCAAGCTGATAATTTTGGAAACAGACTTATTTTATCACAACCGAAATGTACCAACGGAAATAAATCATGCACTGGAGTACATGTCACAGTATTATTTGCCGCTCTTTAAGTACCATGACAGGTGGAAAACATTCAATGTCCGTAGCTTGAGACAGGAGCAGGAATTTAGCCAGAGGGATGCCATGAAAGGGTATCTCCATAGTAAAAAGGCAGTGGCTTATATGGGCGGCGAATATATGAACAAATCAGAGGGAAGAGAGCCAGTTGACCAGACTGTGACATTTTGGACAGACAGGATCACAAGACTGTGCAAAGAAAAAAACATCAGTCTATTGTTAGTAGGGGTTACTTCGCCCAAAAACTGGGACTATAGCCGCCATAATACAGTGAATGATTATGCGATAAAAAACAATATTCCCTATCTGGATTTAAACCTTTACACACAGGATATAAAGCTGGACTGGAACAGGGACAGCAGAGACGGAGGTGATCACTTAAATACCTGCGGAGCCGAAAAGTTAAGCCGGTATTTAGGCAGTTATCTGGCTGCCCATTATCCATTGACGGATCATAGAAGTGATGAAAGCTACAGTGAGTGGAACAGAGAACTGGAACAATACCAGAATAATATATCAGAAAAAGGGGCTTCCAGTTAATCAATCCAATTTTCAGGG
>JAQSYE010000251.1 GCA_029256305.1 Lacrimispora sp.
CTGATCTCAATATTACCACCACTGGTGGCGCTGGCTACTCTGGCCTGGAAGCCTGCCGCACCGGTGCCAAAATCGATATTGCTGTAAATAGCATAATCCCCATTCTCGATATACCCGACATTCTGTCCGCCCTCGTTACAAGTTTCGGTTTGGATTCCAGACTGGTTGTCGTAACGCTCTGCTTCGATCTGTGTAAATGCCGATCTAGGGTCAGGGGTTGGTGTTGGGGTGGTCTGATCCGTAAATCCTGCTGCGCATGCCATCTGGGCAAAATTCCACAGACTTGGCTTCCACACGCTCCAATCATGGCCTTTACCTGGGAGAAGCCATTCAGTGTAGGGAATATTATTGGACTTGCAATAATCTCTTACCCTATTGTTATTGGATATAAGTCCATCTGCGGTTCCGCAGGAGAGAAACAGCAGTTTTGAATTCGCCTTAACCTTAGTCCCGCCGTCAGGAAACAGCTGGTTAACCTGTTTGGTGATGGGTGAGGAGGAAAAACCACCGATATAGGGGAACTTATCCACGTTCGGCAACCCGATATTCAGCGATTGGGCGCCACCCTGTGAAAGACCGGCAATCGCACGGTGTTGGGCATCAGTATAAACGGAATAGTGTGATTCGATATAGGGTACAAGAGAATTGATCAAATCTTTCGTGAAATTCTCCCAACCATCCCTTACTCCTGTTCCCGTCGCATTTCCGTTTGGTAATACAAGGATAAAGGGTTGAATTTTACCAGCAGCAATGAGATTGTCAAGGATGACATTCGGTGCGCCGCTGTTGTACCACTCGTCTTCATTCCCGCCAATGCCATGCAATAAATACATGACACTGTATTTGTTGTTCGTTGAATACCCCGGGGGCAGGTAAATTCTCGCCCTCCGCTGCCCGTTTGTCGCCGTGGACTGATAAGTAATATAGCTGACTTGACCGTGTGGTATGTTGCTCTTGACCTGGTCATAGCCTGACGGTGGAGAGGTTGGGAGCGTTTCCGCCGCCACTGAACATATAGGTATTGCGAAAAGTACAGCAAGAAGTACAGCGAGTATGGAAAATGTTCGTCTCAATTTCCTGCTTATTTCTTTCATTAAGGTTTTTGATTTCATTTTTATTTCTCCTTTCTTATTGGTTATTTATTAGGTGTTTGTGAAACGCCAAAACTTCAAGCTCTGCGTTAAGTCGCTTTACTAAGCCCGATTGTCTTGATCCCCCCCCGCTATTGTGACAGTAAAACCTTTTACTACTTCACTTTTAACAAAGGTTCTCTTGTTGAGTGCTTTGTATAAATCATTATTAGAATTTGTGATATACACCGTTCCAGCGTTAAATGCCAAAGAAGAAACGGCATCATACTGGGCCTGCGTAAACCTAGATACTTTTGGATGTTGATTAATGCCACTTTTTATGATTATCTGCAGCAACTACCTTATGGCCATACCCAACTGTAAGGAATCCAAAGCCATAATCATAGACATCCAAACGATATTTCTCATAAATCTTTATAAAATTTTTACCAGTAGTACTAATGTTCATAAGCGCTTATACTATTTAAAAAAGGTGAATATTCCGTTTTGTAAACTGGCAAGAAATAAATTTTAAAAGACCATTTTTATAAAAGGTGCAATTATTCTCACACCCAATTGAAGCTTCTTTGCCAATTTGAAGATGGAGCAGTATTCAGCGGAACCAGGATCTCATTGAGTCTGGCAATTTCTCCTTCTGTAGAAAGAATCCCACTTCTTGATTGGGCAATCTTTTCAGATGCCTGGCGATGGTGTCATTTACAATGAAAAAGGGAACACCCTGAATACCGATTTTAAATCCATCTGCCCTATCTCTTGCAATATTTTCACTATACCGACCGTTAAAGAGAGCGCTACCGGAAATTACAAATACAATGCTGACCACTACGCTACGGGAACATAAATGGACACTTAAGTATGGAAAATAACATAAAGCAAAGTATCTTGGAAGGCTATCCCAAGCACTTGATCATGAATGATCTCTTTTTTTTTGTGCTATCTAGAAAAAGAAATATTCTTGTTCTTTATCTGATGTTATATTTTCTTAGATTCAGAGGTTTGCCTTAACGGTTCACCATGAAAAGGAAAGACCTTCCCCTTAGCGGAGGAAGAGCTTTTTAAAACGATCAGCCTGAATCCGTCTGTACGATACAGTACAGGTTACTGCTCTTGCCACCGTTTTCACGCCACCGCTGTTCCTTGCACATACGACCGCTTTGTTCGAGGTCAGTTATGGCATGCTTGATCGTGTTTCTGGGCAGCTTCAGTTACCTTTCAGACTGTATACAAAGTTATATTAGCAGAACAAATTTGAACATGTGCTTATTTTATTCAATACTGTCCTTTTTCATTTATCGGTGCTATAATTTAATAAATTAAAATCTGTGAGGGAGGTAAAACCGATGATGGATACGGTATTTGGCGAATTGAGGACAGAGGATGAATGTGATTGGCTTGGGAAGCAAATACTTGAATTCGGTGGAGATATACATAATGTGGAGTTATTTATACACGGAGAAGATGGTTGTGAGATTACCGAAAGGCAGAGAACAGCATTCAAGTGTTTTATGGAGAGATGGCCAAAGTTACAGACAGAACTGATTGAAGCACTCATCAAATACTATAATGAGGAAGAACGTTTTGCCTGGGGCCCGGATGACGAAAAGGAATTCGCTGAATGGTGGCCGGAAATTGAAACGAAAGATGCTCTCTTGCAGACAGTCACATTGGAGACTATCGTCGTCGCTAATGATTTCTTGATGGATGATGACAGACTTATCATCTATCTGCTTTTTTCAAGGACATGGGGTGGTGAAGACTATGACGATAATGGAGTCGGTGTGCGCTACGTAAACGAGGAGATTGATGAAATCGCTCATAAGGATATCGCATTTTGATAGAAAAAAACAAAATTACAGTTTAGTTACGAATTAAAATCACCAGATTACTTCTGATATCTGGATATACCAAGTTCCCGTCCCTATAAGTATAATTTAAGCCACAAGCATTCTTGCCTGTGGCTTAATGTATGTAATATAATGGAGATAGTGGGATTCGAACCCATTACCTCTTGAATGCCATTCAAGCGCTCTCCCAGCTGAGCTATAAATCCCCTTACCTTTAATTCAGCCAAGATAGTAATTTGTAAGTCAATTGCCTGCAAAATAGGAGAAAGCTCTGTACCGATTTTTCCTTTCCATGGGAATACGTATAAGAGCCAAGTATTTTGGTCAGACAGAATCGAAACTTGAATAAGGATGGTGAACAAGTTTTGATTATTATTTTTCCTAATCAAAAAAATATTAAAAATATCCGGACATAGCTTGCAGCATCCATTAAATATGTTATAATAGTTATTTATAATAATATAACATATTTAGGAGGGATATAATGACTACTCCCATTCCAAGCATAGGCGAAAGACTGAAGAAAATACGTACCAGCCAAAATCTCACTCTGAATGAAGTTGCAATGATCACTACTGTCAGCAAGCCGATGCTGGGGCAGATTGAGCGAGGGCAGTCGTCCCCGACTGTCAATACACTCTGGAAGATCGCAACAGGGTTGAAGGTTCCTTTATCTTCGTTTTTACGAAACCAGCAGGCGGAATATGCCGTAGCCGCTTTACAGGCGAAAGACGTTATTGTTGAGAATGACGGTCGTATGAGGGCGTATCCGCTGTTCAGCTACGATCCTGTAAGAAATGTGGAAACGTTCTACATTGAGTTTGATCCATGCTGCGATCACCATTCCAAGAAGCATCTGGACGGTGTTGAGGAATACATTTTAGTTCTACAAGGCAAGATAGAGCTTGACTTGAACGGAAGAACCATCTCGGTGGAGGAAAAGCAGGCGCTTCGCTTTAGAGCAGACACGCCGCACGCCTACATCAATCCCTTCGAAGAAATTTGCACGGTCTACAATATGATTTTCTATCCAAACTGATAAGGAGGTCACAGCAATGTTTGAACTGGTAAAGGTCGGAAACAATAGCTATTATATTAATTGCCCTGCGAAAGTCGGGCTTTATGTGGATCATGATGGTGGGGTCTATCTGGTGGACAGCGGAAACGACAAGGATGCCGGAAGAAAAGTACGTCAGATCCTGGAGAAGAATAACTGGTACCTGAAAGCGATTCTGAATACCCATTCCAATGCTGACCATATTGGGGGGAATAAATATTTGCAGAGTCAGACAGGCTGTAAAATTTACGCGCCGGGGATCGACTGCGACTTTACGCGCCATCCTCTGTTGGAACCGTCCTTTCTGTATGGCGGCTATCCACCCAAGGATTTGCGGCACAAATTTCTGATGGCCCAGGAGAGCGACGCGGAATATCTGAATTCGAAGGTGCTGCCGGACGGTATGACCATTATCCCCTTGCCGGGGCATTTTTTCGATATGGTCGGGTACCGAGATGCGGACGATGTGGTCTATCTGGCGGACTGCCTGTCTAGCAAACAAACGCTGGAAAAATATCAGATCAGTTTTATTTATGATATTGCGTCCTATCTTAATACGTTGGAAATGGTAAAGACGCTGGAAGCCACCATGTTTGTTCCTGCCCACGCGGAAGCGACAAACGATATCTCACCGCTCGCCCAGCTAAACATTGATAAGGTACAGGAAATTGCAGAAAAGATTCTGCTACTCTGCAGGGAGCCTCTCTGTTTTGAACATATCCTGCAAAAACTGTTCAACGAGTACGGCCTCACTATGAATTTTGAGCAATATGTTCTAGTGGGCAGCACGGTTCGTTCTTATCTCGCGTGGCTAAAGGATACGGGGAAAATTATTACAAGTTTTGAAAGCAGTCTGCCATTGTGGTCGAGCATCTAAAGTGGGGCGTGAAAACTATATTGAATCAACATCGTTACATACCCACTACACTTTTTCATGCCTGCAGCTTATTTTTTAAGTGGAGATAATGGGACTTTATCATAATGCCTGTATCAACACTATTTAATAAAAAACCTTCAAGCTGATTTTTTCACACATCAGTTTGAAGGTTTAAGATAATAAAATATTTTATTTATAAGCAATTTACTATTTTCTTAATAGTCTTTATATTTAATGAATCCCAAAATCCCTTTTTTACCCTTGATTTACCAAGTGTCCCGTCCCTATAAGTTATAATTTAAGCGGTTCTATACTGAATGTTGGGGTGTGCTTGAAAAACACACTTCCAACATTCTTTTTGTTGTATTAAAATACATCTATAAGAAGCCTCCCCAATACATA
>JAQSYE010000252.1 GCA_029256305.1 Lacrimispora sp.
TGATATCATTGGTCAGATTTTTTTCGATATAGTCCATTGCTTTCTGAAGAGACTGTTCTTTTGGCATACTGTCACCTCCCATATAATAATAGCATTTATTTCAATTTTTTCTCGACTATTTTTATCAAGTTTTGTCCATTCTGCCAGATCTGTATGTCCCCATATTAAATAAGGCAAAAACCATCTTTCATCGGTTTTTGCCTATCATTAACTCTCAATTACTCTCTTTTTAATATTCGTTTTAAGCTGGCGGCGTCTAATAAATTTACCGTCTGAAATTTACCTTTATAAAACACACCCCAGTTATTGAAAACGCAAGGCAGTTCCTTTGCTATTTGCAGCGTATCCACCGGAATAATAGATACGGGAACTTCATTTGTTTCACAATACTGCTTTACCATCTCTAGATTTTGATAGATATAGGGGCATTGCATATCATAATAAATCGTAAGTTCTTCCTTATTAATTCCCTGGTTTTTCACATTTTGAGCGAACCTTGGAGTTGTTCCATCTAATGATAGAGCAAGTAATTCATATCCCTGTTCAGTCGTATCAACAACTTCGAAACCGAACTTTTTCGCAAAAGTCTGGTCAGATAGCCATGCTTTCTGTTTATTGGCTCCAAGCATACAAATACCCGACTTACCATTTTCTCTGGCATCTGCAAGACAATACTCCATCAGCATTCTCCCATACCCCTTCCCTTTGCTGCTGCCAGACACCCACAGGCAATACACATAATAATAGTTGTCACCGGTTATGGGAACCCAGGCGGTTTCAAGAGGTGCATATTCAATAAAGACTGTTGCCTTTTCATTTAATTTTCTAAAAACATGCCCTTCCTTTAACCGGTCTGAGAGCCATTGCCGCTTTGCCTCAATACCGGGATGGGTTTTTTTGCTTCGTATGATGCAGCATAAATGCTCACTTGTAAGGTTTTCTGTTGTTAAGTTTACAAAATCAGAACTCATGTATACCCTCCTTTAAAATTGCCTTTATTCGTCTTACGCCTGCCGAAGAAGCCTCTTCTTTCATAATTTTAAACGAGCCTAAGTCTCCAGTATTGCCGGCATGCGGACCACCGCAGATTTCAACTGAATAGCCTGGTATAAAGTACACTTTAACAGTTTCTTCGTATTTATTCGTAAATACTCCGACCGCACCCACCCCATAAGCCTCTTCCAGCTTCATCTCTTTCATCGAGATTTCAATTTTTCTATGGATTGCTTCATTAACAATCCTTTCCACTTCTTCAAGCTCTTCTGGCGTTACCTTTCTATGAAACGAAAAATCAAACCGAAGCCTCTCCGGGGTTATATTACTTCCACGTTGGGAAATTTCATCACCAAGCACTTTACTTAATGCAGCGTTCAATAAATGCGTTGCTGTATGGAGCCTGGCAGTTTTGATACTATGATCCGCTAACCCTCCCTTGAATTTCTCTTCAGACCCCTTTCTGGACTTGTTTTGGTGCTCTGTAAATTTTTCTCGAAATGATTCCATATCAACAGAACACCCTTTTTCCTGTGCCAATTCACAAGTGAACTCGATAGGGAAACCATATGTGTCGTACAATTTGAATGCTAATTCTCCGCTCAAAATGGTATCTTCATTTATTTCCCCCATATATTGATCCGCTTTTTTTAATCCCAAATCCAGGGTTTTTAAAAATAAATCTGATTCTTTCTTTAATTGTTCTAGGATGAACCTTTCATTATGAGCCAATTCTGAATATACATCCTTATATTGATGAATCAGAACTTCTGCCAGATCACATAAATAATTTTGATTAATACCCGATTTTTTAAACAGCCGGATCATTCTGCGGATCAAACGTCTTAATATATAGCCCTGTTCCGTATTAGAAGGGCTTATCTTCTGTGGATCCCCCAATATAAAACTGGCTGCTCTGATGTGATCACAGATAATCCGTTTATCTCTTAGAGGCATTATAGCATTTAATTCCCCCAAGATACAATCCAACCTTGTCATAACCGGAATAAACAGTTCTGTATCGTATACATTCTTTTTTCCGTTCAATATGGTCAGAATCCGTTCCAGCCCCATTCCTGTATCCACGTTTTTCTGTTGAAGTTCCGTGAAACTCCCATCCACCTCTTTCTTAAATTGCATAAATACATTGTTCCATATCTCAACATACTTTCCGCATTTGCATGCCGGTCCACAATGTTCGCTGCATTTTGGCTTCCCCATATCATAAAATATTTCTGTATCCGGACCACACGGTCCTGTCTGACCGGCGGGTCCCCACCAGTTTTCCTCCCGTCCATAACAGTATATCTGACTCTGTTTTAATCCCTTGTCCTTCCAAATTGTCTCTGATTCGGTATCCCGAGGCACGGTTAAATCACCCTCAAATATGGTTACTGCAATTCGCTCTATGGGAATATTTAAAACATTTGTCAAGAAATCATAGCTCATGGAGATTGATTCTTTTTTGAAATAATCACCAAGAGACCAATTCCCCATCATTTCAAAAAACGTCAGATGAGTATCATCACCTACCTCATCTATATCCACTGTCCTCAAGCATTTTTGAACAGCAGTAAGACGTCTCCCCTTGGGATGACTTTCTCCTAATAAATACGGCACCAGGGGATGCATTCCCGCTGTGGTAAATAAAACTGTCGGATCATTTTCTGGCAAAAGTGAAGCAGACGCGATTACCTTGTGCCCCTTTTCTTCAAAAAAATTCACATACATCTTTCTTAACTCACTTGCTGTCATAAATATAACTCCTTTCTTTATTTACCCAAAACAAAAAAAGCCCTAAGCTGACTTGTTGTCAACTTAGGGCGAACGATTATGTCCGTGTTACCACCTAATTTCAGATTTCTCTGCACTTTGTCAATACGGGGGATTTCCTATATTGCTTCCTGAATAACGGTGGAACTCCGTTGAAGCCTACTAAGATCTTTCTGTTCGGTTCACAGCTCCGAGACTGCTTCCATATTAGATCAATGAAGATTCGCACCAACCATCTTCTCTCTGTAATATCTCTAATACTTACTATTTCTCATCAAAGCCTTTTTTGTTTTAAGTTTGACTAATGCTAACATATACGATCTGCAATGTCAACCAAAACAGTACAATCTTCCTTCCATACAGGTTATAGTTACTTAGGAGATTACACGATATCTTCCTCTTTAACACCGGAATATATGGCATCACGATGAGTTAAGCAAGCCCAATAACAATCCCCATAGGACCAATGCCACCATTCTGTTGGGTAATTAATAAATCCTGCTTTCTCCATGCCTTCAAATAAAATTTTGCGATTTTCTTTTGCTGCCTCGCTAATAAAATCAGAATACAGATAGGTTAAGTTCTCCGGCTCATAGGGAATATCATTGAACTCAGTTCCCATGTCGACTTCTTTTCCATCTTTTAATAATGTTACATCAATTGCTCCACCCGTAGGATGTCCTGCCACTTCAACCGGTGCAACATATTGGCAGGTTAATCAATATATTTCATCATCATCCTTGAATGGATACTCTGATTTATAACTTTCAAAAGCTTCTGTAAAAGACTTCTTTTGACGGGAAAGGGGTCTGTATGCCTCTTTCACTAAAAATTGATAGCCTCTTGGTAAGCTGTCTGCCGCTTTCTTCAGTATATTAATTACCCCTTCCCGCGCATAGCAAAATAAGTCGGACTTGCTTGATATCTGGCTCCTGGACTCATCAATCAGCACATCTTTATGTATTTCTCTCAGGGATAACATTTCTTCTTTATTGTCGATACAGGTAACATTTGCAACTCTTTCATCATTTAAAAGTATCATGGTCTTTATCCTTGCCCCATTTTTTTATAATTTTCCAACATCTGTTTAAAGCTGTTCCGCCTTTATACCAAACTTCTCAAATTGCTTTAATAGCTTTTGAAAGTGATTGGACGTGATTGTAACTTTTTTCAGATTCGGAAACTGTTTTGCATCTTCAGCTGATTTTATGTCAAATGCCAGATCTTCCCCATCCCACTGGGGCGCAATATTCATATATATATCATTCCCATTTTGGGTTAATTCTGTTATGAGTGACGCGTAACGTTTTTCAATGGGGTATTTTAAAAAATAATCCAGTGCCGCTTTAACCGGTTTTTCTGTGGCCGTATCAATTTCGCCTTGCTGATATTGTTCCGCAAACTCGTAAATATCAAATTCTGGCTGCAACAGCTTTTTTTCATACATTAATTCATCAAGAACCAGCAATTTAAAATTCAAATCTTTAAAAGTTAAGATTTCTTCCTCTGTTTCCTTCATTTTATACTTTTCAACCAACGCTGAATTGAACTGAGTCACATTGATATATTTGATTGTGCCGTCACTATGATTCAGGGAATAATAAACCTTGCTATCTCCATAAATACCTTCTGCAGAATATCCATACCTGTCTTTTTTTCTTTTGGCTTTGTTTAAATCCTTACTGTTTATTGTAATCTGCCCATCAAAATAAAACAAGTCAATGGACATTTCTTCTTTCCCTTTATCATTTAAATTAATGGAAATCCCATTATTAAATTGATTGTCCTCTTGACTTATTTCATCAGGTTTCAATGCCAGGCATTTTCTGATTGCAGCCAAATCTAATGGATAGTTAAAAAAGTCCTCATTGATACAGATCCCCTTATCCTGAATATCCACATTTGTCTTAAGCTTTCCTTCTGCTCGCTTTCTCTGTGAACGAATTTCTACTTTCTCTATTTCTCCATCATCAAAATCTATATAAATTACACTTTTCCCAAACAAATATTCCCCGAACCAGTCATCCCTATTTAATTCCAGAGTCAGGAGTTCTTCGCCCTTTACTTTTATGCTTCCTGCGAATGACTGCCTGGGGGAGTCTTCCTTTTGTGAGCGGTCATTTTCTTTCAATCTTATGAGTAATCGCCATGCTATCCCCTTATCTTCCGTATTTACAAGATCCTTCAAAATAGCACAGATGCCGTACTGATCCCATACCACGGCAGTATAGGTAAATGGCTGATTGTCCACGCCAACCCGCTCCTCTTCAAAGAATCGCCCACTTCCTAAAATCTGTTTTAGATACTCTATGTTTACAGGATATAAAAGCATTTTATCATTGATCCTGTATCCATCCTCTAAAATCTCAAACTGTACTTTTTTAAGCATTTGAATGCCTCCAAGTGTATTTACTATAATACGATTTCATTCATTACCAGATTTTTATTTATATACTATCACATTTTCTTCTTTTCATCATC
>JAQSYE010000253.1 GCA_029256305.1 Lacrimispora sp.
CGACCCGACTGGTATCTGGAAAAGTCAAGTAGCGTTTCTACCATTGTAATCAGCCGCTCGGTTTCATTTTCAATAATTTTAAGACCGAACTCCATCTCCTCTTCCTTTAACCCCTCCGGCTCCCGCATGGTTTCCACCCAGCCCTTTATTCCCGTCAGAGGCGTACGAAGCTCATGGGATATAGAAGAGATGAAATCATTTTTTAGCTGGTCCGCTTTTCCGATTTCATCTCCCATATGATTGAGTATGCTTACCAGCTCTCCCGCTTCATAAGGATACTGCTTCTTGATTTTCTCCCGATAATTTCCTTCTGCCATCTTCCTTGTTAAGGAAATAATATCTTCCAAAGGCTTTACAATGGAGTTTCCAAGATGAAGACTGACAAAAAATGTGATGGTCGCAATTGCAGTACAGGTAATCAGTGCATAGGAGAAAATTCGTTCAATGGTACTGTTCGCCAGCTTTAATGAGGTGGTATATCTTAATATTCCCACCACCTGTTCTTCATACAAAAGAGGCGTGTATACAGCCATAATCCGTTCCTCAGACTGCCCGCTTTTTTCCACCTTATAGATGGTTCTGCCACTTAGCACAGACGGATCAATCCGGTAACTGCGGTCTTTATAAAATCCAGTTGAGGACTGGACCATCTGTCCGTTCCGGTTTAACAGATCTATATTTGCACCCTGAAACGTATAGTTTTTTATGATCTGGTCACTGAAATCCGGTTGCCCATCCCATACTGGAACAACTGCCTGGGCGTAATGTTCAAAGGTATCTGATATTTCCTGATACAGATATTTTTTTACGCCAATCCCGAAGCTGCCCAGCACAAGACCCAGTGTAAGAAAGATGATGATCATAAAATACGCCGTAACCTTCCGTTTCAAGCAATCACTCCTTCCATATATATCCGTATCCCCATTCCGTGCACAGATACGCAGGACTAGCCGGGTCGTCCTCAATCTTTCTGCGGATTCTTCTGATGTTTACATCAACCACCTTTAAATCTCCCACATAGTTTTCTCCCCACACCTGATCTAAAATCTGGTTTCTGGTAAAAACCCGGTTCTTATTTCTGATAAAGAACTGAAGAAGACTGAACTCAGTAGGTGTCACCTTCACAGTAACACCCTCTCTGCATAACCGGTTCTTTTCAAAATCCAGCTGGAATGGGCCGGAGCAGAGCCTTGTCCCATTCTGATTCGTGGATCTTAGATCCATGCGGCGCAGAAGAGAGATGATCCTGGCCTCCAGTTCTGTCATGCTAAATGGTTTTGTAATGTAATCGTCTGCTCCCTGAATCAGCCCTTTTATTTTGTCCTCTTCCTGGGATCGGGCCGTTAACATAATGATTCCTGTCAGAGGACTTAAATCCCTCATCTTCTCACAGACTGTAAATCCATCTATACCCGGTAGCATAAGGTCAAGCAGTACTACATCCACTGGATTGCCTGCAAACAGCGCAAGGGCCGTTTCCCCTGTTTCTGCCTCCAGAACTTCATACTTTTTTCTTCTTAAATTCAGGCAGAGGAAGCTTCTGATGGAAAGCTCATCTTCAACTACCAGTATTGATCTCATATTCCTCTCCCATCAGGTGAAAATGATCCCTGGATACAGGCAGTTCATTTTTGAAATCGGTATAATAAATAGTATCATTTGTCTCACCGAGAATGGTACCTGATTGACCGGTTCCGTCTTTCTTCACCCATTTCACTTCAAAAACCACCTCTCCCCCAGAAACGTTCACAAGCTGCACACCCTGATCCATTGATTTCACAGTGACCATACCGTATAAATCCGAAGGAAACGTAACGTAAAAATGCTGTCCCTCCTGTACATAACGTTCCTCTACGGTTGTTTTCGATCCATCCAGTTTATAATCATAATAGACCTGGATAAACGGTATCTCAGCCATAGCAGCATCTTCATACCCATTTGGTATATACATTCCCCCTGCTTCAATTATGCCATCCCCATTTAAATCTCTGCTGTAAAGAGGATATTCTTTCATCAGGGTCCTGTCGCTGTCATCTCCGATTTTCACAAGTTTCCCATCTTTTACTCCTAGAATCTCCGTTAACATGGAATGGGCACCCAGTCCGCTGTCAATAAACAGGGCCTCCGCATCATCGGCCAATTCACCAGCCGTAATTCGTTCCGGGACAGCCTGGGGATCTAATTCCACACTGGAGAGAGATTTTAACTGATCAGATTCATAGGAAAGCAGTTCTGCCTTTTGCTCTTCCTCCGGTTTCCCGTCTGTTAAAAAAACAGAAGGGGACTGGACACCCTTAAACTGCCTGATTAAAAGATTTTCATAACTGCGGCTTGCCTTTTCCACTAACTGATTCTGATCCAGCCTATAGACGAAAAGCTGCTTTGGGGATTCCGGGCCGGAAACCTGCCCCCCGGTTACAATCTCCTTCTTCCCATCTCCATCTAAATCAACCACATCAAAATAATCAAAAGAGGAAAATCCTGTTTCCTGATCCCATATTTTTGTGAAATCCCCGTCCTTTTCCTGTAAAATAAGGAAATGGGCCTGCTTATTATCCCTGGTATCCCGATATAAAACCAGTGCTTCCTGTTTCCCATCCTGATCCATATCATCAAGTACGATGCTTTGCTTCTTATCTGAACTGTCAGCCGTTAAATACTCTGCTCCTGCAGGCAGGATACTTTTTAGTTTCTGTGTAATATCCGCTTCTTCCCGACTGTCCGCTTTTGGCTGTTGTATAAACCCCGTCTGATCTCCAGAGTAACTGCAGCCGGATAAGTATGCGGCCATGGCAGCTGCTATCGCTGAAAGTAACAGGATCTTTTTATTATTTTTTTTCATATCCATTTCTCCGTGTCTATTGAATTCACTGAATTTCTCAGGTTAAAAATCATTCTTTAACAGATACAGTCCATAAGTGTCCTGTGTCTTAGTGTCATAATTAATGGACAGGAATACATTGTTGTATTTAAAATGTGCATCTCCGTTCCGGTCGCTGACCGGATCTTTTAAGACTTCTTTAAATCTGCTGATCTTTTCTCCCAGTTTCACACCTTGAATATCAAAATAGGGATCCATAACAAAGATCTGCTCTACTGTCTTGTAGTTGGTCTGATCGAACCATATGCGAATACCGGCTTTTTTAAATTCCAGGCCTCCTTCATCGGTTTTCTCCGGCTCTTCGCCTAACGTTTTCACCAACTCTTCTTTTGTAAGACCCAAAAGGCCAATATAACGGTCTAACAAGGCTGGCTCCGTTTCCGTTGCTGTTTCCGTTGCAGTTTCCGTTACAGTTTCCGTTACCGCAGCTGTGGAACTTTCCTTTACAGCTTCCGTTGATGCCTGTGTATTCCCATCTATCCTGTCTTTTTGCTGTAAGCTACACCCACTGATTGCCAGTATACTGAAAAGAAGCAATGCAGCAACTAACTTTCCGCTGCGTTTTTTACTTTTTATTCCCATAGTTTTTCTCATGATTGTCCTCCTTAGAATTTAATTCTTACAGTAGCAGTATAACCCGTAATTCCATAAAATTGGTTACAAAGACATTACAATTTCATGATTCTTTTCCAAATAAATTAAGGAGCGTTATTAAAACGCTCCCAATCTGTTGCCTGTATTTAAAAATCTTTATTTTTCACCGCCATCTGCCAGCGCTTTCAGTCCCTCACCAGCTATGCGGTAAACGGTCCATTCATCCATTGCCTCCGCTCCCATGGAACGGTAAAAATCGATGCTTGGTCGATTCCAGTCTAAACACCACCACTCCAGTCTTCCACAGCCCCGTTCTCTCGCAATGGCACCTAATTTCTTAAAAATGGCTTTTCCGATTCCCTTTCCTCTGAATTCCGGCTTTACAAACAAGTCTTCCAGATAGATTCCGGCTCTGCCGAGGAATGTGGAGAAATTATGGAAGAACAACGCAAATCCAACTTCTTTCCCGTCTTCCAGTGCAAAGATCACTTCAGCTTTTTTCTGCCCAAACAGCCATTCTTTTAAAAGCTCTTCTGTTGCAACTACATCATCGGACATTTTCTCGTAATCCGCCAGCGCTTTAATAAATTCCAGAATCAGAGCCGTATCCGATTCCTGTGCATATCGAAAAGTCAGTTCCATTTTATTCCTCCTGCGTACCTGTGTTTTCATTTACTATACCGTGTTTATTTTCTTTTTTCCAGTACATGTTTGATCCGCGGCATCATTTTTTTCGTATACAGATATCCGCTTTCCATGCATTCTTCCATATATTCAAAGGTTAAAAGCCCTGATCCTTTGGGAATGGGCGGCTTTAAAAGAAGAATCTCACCGCTGGAACGGCAATCCTTTAACTCCCTGCTCATAATGGAAAATGAATGGAACGAGATCTCCATAATGGAATGATCCTTCGGCATCTCATATGCTTCCCCGATATCCACCGCGATGACGTTCGATACTCCCGTAGATATGAGCAAGTCTACCGGAAGGTTATTGGTCACTCCTCCATCTACCAGCAAAAAGCCATTAATCTGCCTTGGGCAGAATACAGCCGGAACGGAAGAGCTTGCCATCATAATATCGCATAACAGCCCGTTTTTCTGCCACTTCACATTTTCTTCCCTAAGTGCAGATATGGGGACCTTTTCCTGAAACAGATTTGTGAATACAACGGTGTTCCCGCTGTTTATATCGACTGCTGGTATCAGCAGTCCCGTCTTACAATCCTGTATCTCCATCCCATCGGTTAAATCACAGAGAAAATCAGAAAGCCGGTTGCCTTTGATTAAACCCATTAAAGAAGTTTTCCTATGAAGCAGTATCTGGGGCAGAAATAAAATGACACCAATGATATTGGGATCTATATAATTCTCCCCGTGCTTAGCCAACCATCTCACTGTATCTCTCAGCTCACCAATATCCATTCCGGATGCGTAAAGTCCGGCTACAATGCTGCCTGCACTGGCTCCTGCAACCTGATCGGGCAAAAGACCGTTTTCCTCTAACGCCGTAAGAACGCCTACATGAACCGCTCCTCTGGTTCCCCCTCCTGCTAACGCAAGCCCATAATCCGCCATGTTTTCTTCTCCTTGCCTGGAAGAAACGTTTCAGGAAAATGTATGCTTTTTTCCGCTCTTTTATGACCTTACGGGAGGAAGGAAGGTTCTATACTGAATGTTGGGGTGTGCTTAAAAAGCACACTTCCAACATTCTTTTTGTTGTATTAAAATACATCTATAAGAAGTCTCCAAAAACCATTA
>JAQSYE010000022.1 GCA_029256305.1 Lacrimispora sp.
TATGAGATTAGTCTTCGATAGTTAGACATGCCACCACTCCTTTATCACTATTTTATGCAAAATGCCATTGCATCTATGACATAAAAATGATATCCTAATGAAAGAATAAAATAAAAATTTTTTCCAATATATGGAGGATGATAAAAATGAAGCTCTACCGTGCAAAAGATTACTATGACATGAGCCGAAAAGCAGCCAATATCATTTCTGCCCAGATCATTATGAAACCAAACTGCGTTCTGGGACTTGCTACCGGCTCTACCCCTGTAGGTGCCTACAAACAGCTGATTGAATGGTACCATAAAGGTGATTTGGATTTTTCCCGCGTAAAAACAGCAAACCTTGATGAATACAAGGGTCTCACCAGAGACAATGACCAGAGTTACTATCACTTTATGAAACAGAATTTATTTATGCACGTAAACATCGATGTAACCAATACCCATATTCCTGATGGAATGGAAGCTGATACCGAAAAAGAAGCTGCCAGATATGAAGAGATCCTCAAAAATCTGGGTGGTATTGACTTACAGATTCTTGGCCTTGGCCATAATGGTCACATCGGATTTAATGAACCTTCCGATGTCTTCCCAAAAGATACCCATATTGTTGACTTACAGGAAAGCACCATTGAGGCAAATAAACGCTTCTTTGCTTCTATCGACCAGGTTCCGCGCCAGGCTTATACCATGGGAATCGGGACCATTATCAGAGCGAAAAAAATTCTGTTAATGGTAAGCGGAGAAGATAAGGCAGAGATTCTGCACGATGCCCTATGCGGCCCAGTGACGCCAAAAGTTCCCGCATCCATTCTGCAGCTCCATCCGGATGTAATCATTGTTGCAGATGAAGCAGCACTTACCAAATGGGAAACGCTCTGATATTGACGTGATTTACTTTGAGTGATATAATAAATTAAAATTTTTTAAGGAGGTGAGACGCTGTGCGACATATTTCAATTCAAGCTACTTCACTATGGACTAATATTGTTGATATTTCTGCAGTTTTCGGTAATTTTGACGCGTCCGTGTATCAGTTCGCCCATTTTTATGAAAAAGGTAGCGTCTCATCTGAGAATTATTCTGTAAGCCGGTAGTTTTTATCACTGGTTTTTCGGTTGATTTTCCGCCCGGATGCTCCTGCACCGGGTTTTTTTGTGCGTTTTTTTCGAAATGGCTGTCTGTACGGACATTTTTCCACTTTGAATTTTCAACACACAACATGGAGGATATAACCTATGAAACAGGTAAAAACCATTCTATCCGGCTGCGGCTTTCTCTCAAAAGCCGTATGCTCCACAATTTTGATCTGCTCGAAACAAATTTTTGACGGAGGTTTTCTCTGCATAGCCGGAGGCTACTTTGTCCAGATTGTTCAGTTCGTCCTGCTGACCTTTATCTGGAAAACCCTGGCTGAAACAAATGCTCTGCCATCAAATGTCTCTTTGAACCAGTTAATGACCTACACTCTGATGTCTGCTGTATTACATCAGGAATTAAATATTATTTCCCCCGCCACATCGTCCTTATGGGAGGGGTCCGTCATTGGGCGCTTCTTAAGACCTATGGCTATTGAAGCCAGCTTTATATCAGAAACAATCGGTAGATTCTGGATTCCCAATTTCTTGTTTATGGGGATTCCATTGTTGCTTCTTGCGCCGTTGCTCTCTGTCAGTCCATTTCCTGATTCTTTCAGTATGGGAATTCTTTCTCTCATAAGTCTGGTGCTGGCGGTTACTATTGGATTTGCCATAGATTTACTTTTCGCTTCTCTGGCCATGAATCTGAAAAATGGGTGCTTTGCAGCTCTTGCTGTCAGGGAGGCTGTTTATTCCCTGCTTTCCGGAGAAATGATACCTTTTTCCTTATTTCCAAAAAAGCTGGGAACGCTGTTTTCCCTGCTGCCGCTTGGCTCAGTTGCCCATGGACCTTTAACGATTTACACCGGCACCGCCCATTTCCCTCTTAGCGTTCTGGCACTCCAGTTTTTCTGGGCTGTAGCTTTATGGGCCCTGACTATTTATGTATTTAATAAAAGCAAAGAAAGGATGATCTCTTTTGGCGGATAATTTTAAAACACTAACCAGGCTTTACAGGCAATATGCAAAAATGGATTTATTATGGTTTCTTAGGGATACTCGCTATTTCTTTATTCAACTAATTTCTGATGTCGTAAGCGGCGGCTGCACCATTGCAGGTATCTGCCTGTTATCTGCAAATTTTAAGAATTTTTCCGGGATGACCCAAAATGAAATTTTATTTATGATGGGCTACGCTCTCTTTATTGACGGAATTTTTATGGTATTTTTTATTGGCAACAATACGGGCATGGTCAGCAGAATCATTGGACGGGGGCAGCTTGATCACATTATGATCCAGCCGGTTCCACTATGGGCGGAGCTTCTGGCACAGGGTTTTGCCCCTGTTTCCGGTTCTCCCATAATGATACTTGGAATAGGTCTTACTGCTTATGGTGCCGTAAGAGCTGGTATACTCATAAATGCTTTTGCAATCTTGCTGTTTCTTTTTTACAGCACCTGTTCCATTATCATAGTGATGTCATTTATCTATCTGATTTCCTGCTCGGCGTTCTATGCTCCTGCTGCTGCAGAGGAGATTGCCGTGGTGGGAAAGGATTTATTTTCAACGTTGAAAACCTACCCTCTGGGTAATATGAAAGGGTTTCAAAAGCACATTTTTTTGTCCGTCATTCCCGTGGGCCTTTGTGCCTGGTTTCCTTCCACGCTTTTAATAAAAGCAGGAAAATACGGATTAGGTGCGGTTCTGATTCCTGAAGCTTTTTATTTGCCTGCGGCGGCCGCAATATTATCAGTTATAGCAATTATAGCATTTAAGAAAGGAATAAAACATTATGAAACCTTTGGTTCTCCAAGATACTCTGGCTTTGGCCATCGATAATATTACAAAAGAATACTGTCAGTGGCAGCGAAGCGGCAACGCCCGCGATATCATGAAAAATCTCCTTCACCCCGAAAAACGAGTAGTAAAAGCCCTTGACCATATTTCTCTTCAGGTAAAGAAGGGCGAATTCGTTGCTTATGCAGGCGCCAACGGAGCTGGTAAAAGCACTACAATAAAAATTCTTTCCGGAATCCTCATGCCTACAGAAGGAACAGTCTCAGTACTTGGGGTTAATCCTGCCAAAGACCGAATATGGCTTATGCGTCATATCGGAGTCCTTTTTGGCCAGCGCACAGAATTATGGTGGGACCATCCGGTGATATCCAGTTTTGAATGGAAGAAGGAGGTATGGAACATTCCGGATTCCACCTACAAAAGAAACCTGGAGATGGTTACAGAACTTTTGGACCTTTCAGACATTTTAAAAACCTTTGCAAGGGAACTCAGCCTGGGGCAGAGAATGCGAGCGGATATTGCCATGCTTCTTCTGCACAGCCCGGAGTTGATTTTTCTTGATGAACCCACACTTGGCCTTGATGTTCTAGCCAAGCAGCAGATGATCCGGTTTTTAAAAAAGATCAATATTGAGAGCAAAACAACGGTGGTCGTAACCAGCCACGATATGGATGATCTGGAGGAAATGGCACAGAGAATTATTCTCATTAACAAAGGAAGAATTGCATTTGACGGTAATTTTGATGAACTTCGAAATGTGATGGGTGGTTTTTACCGGATTGTCCTTACCACAGCAAAAGAAGATGCACCACTTTCGCTTCCCGAAATGAGACTTTTAAAAACAGACAGCGGAATTCACGAGTACGAATTTGACCGGAATGCGCTGGGAATCCATAAGGTAATGGCATTGCTTTCTGATTTCCCTCAGATCCTTGACATGGAAATCAAAAAAGCTCCGATTGAAGATGTCGTGGCTAATTTATATTTGAGCTGGCGAGAAAATTAACAGTTGGTTTTTTCGTAGTATTAGTGTAAAATGTACTTACACAATTTTATACGAAAGAGGTGCACATATGGCATATGCATTTACAAAGGATCTGGAGACTGGCAACCAGTTAATCGATTCAGAACACCGCCAGCTGATTGATGCAATTAACAACTTACTGACTGCATGCTCCACCGGCAAAGGCCGTGCAGAGCTGTCCAATATTACTAAATTTTTGCAGGATTATACTGCCAAGCATTTTAGTGATGAGGAGAAGCTTCAGATTCAGAGCCAATATCCCGATTATGCAAATCACAAGCGCTATCACGAAGACTTTAAGAAGGTAGTTGCAGGAATCTGTCAGAAACTTGATAAGGAAGGTCCTACCGTTGCACTGGTGGGCGAAGTAAACAGTGCGATTGCAGGATGGTTGATCAACCATATTAAAAGAGAGGATGTCAAAGTGGCAACTCATCTAAAAAGCAGGTCCTGACACATATAAGCATGATAAACAAACAGTTTCTTTCCAGAGTTCTGGCAGGAAACTGTTTTTTTGTCCTTTGGCATAAAATAATTGCTGCGCTCTCTTTTCATTCCGTCCGTATTTTGATAAAATAGGTTCAGAAACGAAAAACAAACTACTTGAAAGAAGGTACATGACTATGAAAGACTCAAACTGCGCATATTGTATGAAAGGAGACTTAGTTGC
Organism: Lacrimispora sp.; assembly: GCA_029256305.1. Lineage (GTDB taxonomy): Bacteria > Bacillota > Clostridia > Lachnospirales > Lachnospiraceae > Lacrimispora. The sequence goes on from JAQSYE010000022.1 coordinate 4,571, forward strand.
TAAATTTGGTTATCCAGTCTGTGAAATGGAAACAGGCTTTTTATATTTATTTAAGGAACAGAGCAAGAAAGGCCGGGTTATTCTGGCATATAAGGATCACGTCGGCGAGATGATTGATATTACTGATGAAGAAAGAAATGCATTCTTTGCTGAGGTTTCCAAAGTATCCAAAGCCGTTCACAAGGTATTTAATCCAGATAAAGTAAATTACGGTGCTTACGGAGATACAGGCTGTCACCTGCACATGCATATCGTTCCAAAGTACAATGGAGGAGATGAGTGGGGCGGTACATTTGCCATGAATCCGGATAAGGTATATTTAACCGATGATGAGTATGAGAAAATGGCTGAAGCCATTCGTGCAGCCTTATAATCAATCAGACAGACTGTACAGGAAGGAAGGTGCCGGGAATGTTAGATGAAATCAGGAAGCAGGCAGGAAAAGCCGCAAAAGAGGTTTTGGACGCATCACATTTGAAGGAAAGGGACTTAGTGGTAATCGGTTGTTCTTCCAGTGAAGTATCCGATCACAGAATCGGTTCTCATTCCAGTGCAGAGATCGGCCAGGCAGTATTTTCAGCAATTTATGAAGTCTTTCATAAACAGGGGATTTATGTGGCTGCTCAGTGCTGTGAACATTTAAACAGGGCACTCATACTAGAAAGGGAAGCGGCAGAATTCTATCATTATGAACCAGTCAATGTAGTTCCTCAGCTAAAGGCGGGAGGCTCCTTCTCTCTTGCAGCCTACCAGAGTTTTGAACATCCAGTTGCAGTAGAATCCATTAGGGCTCATGCAGGAATTGATATTGGAGATACACTGATTGGAATGCATTTAAGAGCTGTCGCAGTTCCCATTCGTATAAAGACCCAGTATATTGGCTCTGCCCGTGTGGTTGCAGCCCGTACCAGACCAAAGTACATCGGTGGCGTCCGCGCTTCTTATGATGATATTATGGAATAAAAAAAACCTGCTGTCATGCGGTATACCGCTTACAGCAGGTTTTTTGTTATTATTTTGTGGCGTACATGAAGAACCAGTACCCATAAGGAGAATGCCAAGTTCCCTTTATTTCAGGTTTCTGCAGGTAATAATCACTGGAATATACAAGAGGAGATACCGCAGCATCTTCCATCATAATTTTTTCTGCCTTGTGAAGCTTATCATAATGCTCGGTTTTATCAGACGTGCTTCTGGCTTCAGCCAATAGTTTATCTACGTCTGCACTGGAATATTTTCCATCATTGTTTCCGCTCTCTGTTGCAAACAGATTCAGCATGTTAGAAGGATCATCATAATCATATACCCAGCCTCCGCGGCAGATTTGAAAATCACCGGCACGGCGGGTAGGTGTGAACGTGGACCACTCAACGATCTTGATATCCATTCTGATTCCAAGCTCATTCCAGGCACTCTGTAAGTACTCTGCAACTGCTTTATTATATCCAGCATCGTTAGTCATATATTCGATAGCAGGGAATCCTTCCCCGTTAGGATATCCAGCCTCAGCCAGCAGTGCTTTCGCTTTTTCAAGATCTGCTGCATAATTATCTACGCTGAAATAGTCCCCACCGTTATTTGTACGGCTTACCTCTTCAAAAGAAGCGCCTGCCTTTTCATCAGAGATTCCAGGGCCTACAAAATTGGCTGCAGGAAGTGCGGTTCCCATCATAAGAGTATTAGCAATGTAGCCACGATCAATCGCAAGACTTAACGCACGACGTACTTTTGCATTGGTAAATGGTTCCTTCTGGGTATTAAAAATTGTATAGGATGTCGCCATACGGGGTTCTAAATGAAATTCTGCTGAATCCTTAAGGCCTGGAATCTCCTCAGTTGGAACATCACGAATCATCTGAACCTCACCTGTCCGATATGCGCTGTATGCAGCATTGGCATCTTCCATAAGAACGAACTTTAAAGTATTTAAAGTAACCTTGTCGGCATTCCAATAATTTTCATTCTTAGCAAATGTGATATGAGAGCCTGGTACCCATTCGATCATCTTTAACGGACCATTTGAAATATATGAATCCGGTGTCAGGGACCACTGTTCACCTTTCGCTTCCACTACATCTTTCTTTACAGGTGCCATACTTGCATGAGTCACAATCTTGTCAAAGTATACACAAGGACCTGAAAGCTCAACTACGAAAGTTTTTGCATCAGGTGCAGAAACTGCCAAAGCATCAATATTGCCTGCTGCTGCTTCGTCATAACCTTTGACTACAGAAAGCATATCTGCTGCGTATGGTGCTGCTGTAGCTGGATCAGCCATACGTTTCCAGGAGTAAACAAAGTCCTCTGCAGTAAAATCGGAACCATCACTCCATTTTAAGCCATCTCTCAAATGAAAGGTGTAAGTGAGTCCGTCATCACTGACATCATAGGATTCTGCCTGACCAGGAACAATGTTGTTTTTCTCGTCAAATGTCATAAGCGTCTCAAAGGCATGCATAATTATGTTGGATGCATCAATTGCCGTGCTGAGAGCTGGATCAATAGTCTCTGGGTCGGATCCGATCTGTACTGCCAAATCAAGTCCACCTGTTGAGGCATTGGATGCTGCTTCTGTCTTCTCAGTGCCATTTTGTGCCACGCCGGACTTTCCGGAACCTCCGCATGCACTTAAAACCAGACCAGAGACAAGAACCGCTGCTAATACGATTGCTGTTTTCTTCATAATACTTCCCTCCGTATTTACGTTCATTCGTCCGTCCTTCAAGGACAGCACGAGTTATAGCATACCACAATAGAGTCGATCATGCAATCAGCTTTTTACGCCAATCTCTTATGTATTAAGGTTATAACGTAATAAAGCATCAAAGAGCCAGACGATCGAGATACTTCTTACGTCTGGCTCACAAAGACATTTTGATTATTTTTTAGCGATAGGAAGTCTCCACTGCTTTTATTAATACCTTAGGATTTTTCACATGAGGAGTAACCGGACAAATCTTTTTATCAACTCCCATCAGTGTATAAACTGCTATTCTTGCAGCACGAACGGAATACTCTTCCGTAAAGACCATATCCTCCGGTATCTCAACAAACTGACTAATCATTGCAAAGTTTGTTGAACCTTCAGGAACCACTTCCGGACGGTCAACCATTTTCCGGGGCTGGAACTGGGCATCTACATATGGCATCATACAGGGGATTACGTTTACTACATCTGCCATAATCTCTTCCTTACGGTTTTCCATATGAAGATGGCAGAGAAGCTCTGTAAGAAGCTCTTCACCTGTACAGTCTTTCATTGGTTTCTTAATATAATCGCCTACTTTATCTGTGTATAAGCCATATCCCCAGAATATGGTCTGATCCATTGGCTGATTGGTAAAATGAGGCTGAGCCGCAACAACGATACTCATCAACCAGTTGGAATCCTTAAAGGTCATTAAAGCTCCGCTTCCCGGAACGTTTCCGGAATAATCCTCTATAAGCTTCAGAAGTTTGTTTCCTTTGCTGGTTATGGTGAAACTCAACCAGTTTGTTTCACTGACATCACCAAAGAATGGATATGGATTTCCAAGTCCCTGCTTTTTCACTGCCACCTTGCTCCACAATTCCCCTGATATTGGCCGCAAAACAGGATCCGGGGCAGGAGTGTGAAGGTCGCCTAACGTAGCACTGTCTGTCATACATGCATTGGTCATAATGCAGATATCGTCATCTCCCAGTTCTACAATCCGTGTCACCCCATGGTCAGTCAGGTGAAGGACTTTTGCGGTAATCTCATCTCCCTCTGCAAAATCAATGTCTGTTACCGTACAGTTCTCTGCAAAGATAACTCCTTCTTTTCTTAAATATGTCTCAAGCGGACGTATCACACTGTCATACTGGTTGAGAGGAGTTCTTGTCACTCCGGCCAATGTTTCAATGCGGGAAAATTCCAATATCATCCTACGCATATAACGGCGGAACTCAAATAAGCTGCTCCATTTCTGGAATGCAAAGGTGGTCTGCCACATATACCAGAAATTGGTGGTAAAAAAGTGAGGCGTGTCTGCAAACCATTCTTCAATGGTCATATCATCAAGTTTTTCTTCCGGTGTGTTCATCAGCCGTAAAAGAGCCATGCGTTCTTTCTGATTAAATCCCATGCTTTTTACATCAAGTATGATTCCATCTTTATCAATTAGTCTCGCTTTGGCGGATGTTGGGTGTGCATGATCAAAGTCCAGAATCTCTTCCGTCACACTTCTTCCTGGTTTACTTAAAGAAGGAATAGATCGAAACAGCTCCCAGAAGTTTTCATAGGTTTCTTCATTGAGCATACGTCCGCCCCTGCAGACAAATCCACTCTCCGGAGTGCCAATGCCGTCATTGCTTCCCCCAAATATTGGCATACCTTCAAAGATGGTGATCTGGTTTGCAGGCATTTTGCAGTCCCTGATTAAATAGGCTGCTCCAGCAAGGCTTCCAAGACCGCCTCCTACAAAATAAGCCTTCCCTTTTGGTATAACCGGATTACTTTTTTCATCAATCCGTTTTGCCTTTTTCAAATTTCCTATGCGTTTATAAAGTTTCTTGGCTGTCACACCTGCTGTTACACCTGCTGCCGTTGCTGCCACCCCCAGTGCCAGCAATTTAATCATGTTACTTTTCTCCATTTTTTTCAACATAATCCACACTCCAATCTCATTTAAAATCAATTGATAAGCTTATATTATCATACAACATATTTCCCGTCACCATACATGCTTATATTCCTGTATAAAAAAACGACACCCGTAAAATGGTGTCGAAAAACCAGACATTTTTTCTATATTGTCTATCGTAATTTTTTTATTATTCTTTTACAATGAAAATAATGAACAAGGAGGAATATCCATGACCGGAACGTTACACAAACATATACGAGAAAGCGTTTTAAAAACGGCGCTTCTTCATCAGCTTAAAAATGGCCAGAAGGCACCAGAACGGACCGCCCGCAACTTAAGAGAACTGTTGCAGAAGTTTAATCCCGCCTCCAGTGAACTCTTTACCTACGATGAACTGCTCATTATGATAAAAAGCTATTCCAGAGACGATTGCCTGAATCTGATTATTCAGAAACTGGCTTAAAGCTCCGCCTGGCTACGAATATATCCGATCCGCTCCGTGGCCCTGGCGAGGCTTTTTAATCGATCTGAAACCTGTTTCGGTTCCATCTTCATTCCTTCTTTCACCCAGTCCATAATTACACCGCACAGACCGTAGGCATAAAAGCCTGCATCAAAATCCCGTTCATCATGGGTTAGTTTTCCCTTTTCATCAAGGAACTCAATTGCTTCTGAAAATAATGCTTTTGTCATCTCATATAAGTAGCTCTCAAACGTATGCTCCTGTTCTTTTATGGTGTTGACGTAAAAGACTTTTTCCTGCCTCATATTGCTTAAAAGCTCATAGATTTTCTCATTCCAGTTTTCAAGGCTGATATCATCTGCAATCGCAGCAAAATTTTCATTATAATAAATCCAGCTTAACAGTTCATACTTGTCCTGATAGTGATAATAAAAGGTTTGTCGATTCAGGCCACATACTGCCGTAATATCTGATATGGATATCTTATCAAATGGTTTCTCTTTGCATATTTGTTTTAATGCTTCTGCAATTGCACGTTTCGTAATAAGTGAATCCGACATAGACCCTCCTGTTATACTATTCCTTTGCTTTTGTAAAAAAATTAGCTAGTGCCGCAAACTGCCCTAAATTCAGCGCCTCACCTCTTACAGAAGGGGAAACACCCAGGCTTTCAATCGCGTCTGCAATCTGTTCTTTGGTATATGGTACCTCTGGAGAATTATTCAAACCGTTTTGAAGTGTTTTTCTTCTCTGGTTAAAGGAGGCCCGGATCAGACGGAACATCAATCCCGGGTCCTGAACATTGACGGGCGGATTTTTATGCCGGGTTAAGCGGATCACTGCTGATCCCACATTGGGGCGGGGAATAAAACAGTTTGGGGGAACATTGGCTACAATATACGGTTCTGCATAATATTGAACAGCCAGCGATAGCGCGCCGTAATCCTTGGTACCGGGCCCTACCTGCATACGGTCTGCCACTTCCTTCTGCACCATGACAGTGATATTATCAATGGGAACCTGGCCTTCAAACAATCCCATAATAATCGGTGTCGTAATATAATAGGGCAGATTTGCCACCACCTTTATTGGACGTCCCCCGTTATACTTCTGGGTCAGCTCATTGATGTCGGTTTTTAATATATCTGCATGGATTACAGTTACATTATTATACTCCGCCAGTGTTTCATTTAAAATTGGTATTAATTTTGGATCAATTTCTACTGCAACCACATGACCAGCCGCTTCAGCCAGATACTGAGTCATGGTGCCGATTCCTGGACCAATCTCCAGAACACAGTCATCCTTCGTTACGCCTGCTCCCTGAATGATTTTTTCAAGTATGTGTGTATCAATTAAAAAATTCTGTCCGAACTTCTTCTGAAATGCGAACTCATGTTTTTGAATGATCTGAATTGTATTTTGAGGGTTACCTAATTTATTTTGCATACACATTTTCCTATCGTTTTTTATTAATCAATGGTATCTTATTATAAACCAAAAGTCAATGAAATATAAGACGGGTCCGAAGTATCGGATACCCGCCATTTAATATGGTTTTGAGGAAATCTAAATCTGTAAATCACATTTATTCATATATTCACTTTTCAAAATTGACATGACTATCAATGACTCATAGCTATTATTATATAAAATACATTCTCTCAATATGCCTTCTTCAACAAAACCTTCTGATTTATAAAGTCTCTGCGCTTTATGATTTTTATATCTGACATCAAGCCATAATCTATGTGCGTTTAACTGCTCAAAGGCAATTTTTTTAATTAACTTCAAAGTTTCTCTTCCAAATCCATGACCTTTATCTGATATAACAATTCTTCTAAATTCCATGTTGTGATTTGGATTTGTGATGCCAGCTAAAATCACATAACCAACCAGCTTATTGGTGGATGCTTCTACCATCGACAAATGCAAAATGTCTTCCTGAGACATTGAGACTCTATGTTGTTCTTTTGTCCATTGGCCAACATACTGAGCATTATCAGGTCGATGTTCACATTCAACCACAAAGTCTAAATCATTTTCCTGGGTATTTTTAAGTATAATGATATCGGATTTTTCATTGATTTCTTTCATATTAACTCCCTTACCAATACTTACTCCAACGTTTTTTTATCATGACTGTCTTTCATTCAGACGATACAGCTTTCTTGCATTCCGGTTGGTAACTTCTACAACTTCATCTTTGGAAATTCCTTTTATGGTGCTTATCTCATCAATAACATAAGAAAGATTCAAGGAAGAGTTGCGCTTTCCCCGATTAGGGACAGGTGCCAGGTATGGGCAATCCGTCTCAAGTACCAGCTGATCTAAAGGCATATATTCCACTACCTCTTTCAGCTTCCTGGCATTTTTAAACGTCAGGACACCGCCAATTCCTAAATAAAATCCCATAGCCAGGTATTCCCTCGCCATCTCTTTTCCATAGGAAAAACAGTGAATCACACCTCCCACAGCTTCGGAGTGCTCCGCTTTCATAATATCAAGCGTATCTTTTGCTGCATCACGGCTGTGAATAATAACCGGAAGCTTTACTTCCTTTGCCAGATTCAGCTGACGGACAAACCAGGTCTTCTGTGTATCATGATCCGGTTCTTCCCAGTAATAATCAAGACCGATTTCTCCAATTGCCACTATTTTGTTACGGCTGGAACTTTCTTTCAGCCAGTTTAACTTCTCATCGTCTAGCTCACCAGTCTCATTGGGATGAACACCGATTGCCCCATATATATAAGAATATTTCTCTGTGAGTTTTATGGTGCTCTCTGATGTTTTTATGCTGGCACCTACATTGGTAACCGCTTCTATGCCATGAGACTGCAGACTTCCAAGCAGCTCTTCTCTATCTTCATCAAATGCCTCATCATCGTAATGGGCGTGTGTATCAAAAATCATAGATATCTCCTTTAAAACGTTTGTCAACCTGTAATTAATAATCGTAGAATGTAAAGCAGAATTAAATGAAGAGGATAAAACCAGTAAAATAAATACTTTAAATTCCTTTCACCCTTTTTTCCGTTATACATGTGTATCGGCAGGAGCGCAAACACCCCGGCTCCGAGACAGCTTAAACTGATTAATGCTGCCATAATTCCGGATAATACAGTCTGAAGTTTTTTGTTATCCCGAAATACGTATAGGACCAGGATTAGTGCAATTCCGTCTATATTGTAATCCGATTTCAGCAGTATGGATACCCCGCATCCCACTCCTATTGCAAAGAGCTGCCAAAGTGGATCGCCCATAGCCTTCTGGTACCACTCAAGCACCCACAGACCGATAAAAAGGGTAAAGAACACATTCTGATACCCGGGGTGAAACCAGCTGTTAAAAATTGCAAGGTCAAACGGTATTTCAGAAATCAATGCAAATGCCAAAAGCCTGATTCCGTATTTTTTAACATCTTTGGTATGAAGAAATCCCTCTACCAGCAAAAAGCAGAAAATTGGAAAGGAAATTCTCCCAATGGTCCGGAGAATAAAATCAATGGTACTCCACTTTGCACCTTCCGGCGTAGCCAGGATCGCCTGCATCAGTGAAGGGTCCTGATACTTTAATATCCCATTTTCAATCACAGCCACACCGATATGATCAATCAGCATGGTTATAACCGCAATGATCTTTAAGGTATTCCCTGAAATTCCTTTCCTATAGAAAGCCGTGGATTCTGTCATCAAGTCCTCCTTTTAAACGATAAGACCGGATTATAAAAATCCGGCCTTAATATCATCTTTTTCTGTCCTTAAAACAGCTTTCTATCAGCAGATCTCTGCTCCGGCTGGCATTGCCTTTTCCGGAATCATAAGAGATAAATTGCCCTGCGCATCTTCAGCACATAAAAGCATGCCTTCCGATAAAACACCAGCCAGCTTCGCTGGTTTTAAGTTTACCACTACCATAACCTTTTTACCAACCATCTCTTCCGGTGAGTAATGGGCCTTTATGCCACTGACAATCTGTTTTACCTGGCTTCCTATTTTTACCTTAGAGCATAAAAGTTTTTTAGATTTCGCTACTGCTTCACAGGCAATTATTTCACCCACCTGGAACTGCAGCTTTGCAAAATCCTCATATTCGATTTCTGCTTTTGCTTCTATATCAATTCCGTCATCTGCCTGGGATTCTTTTTCCTCTTTCGCATCTTCTACGACTGCATTCATAGCTTCCACCTTCTCCATCACTTCTTTTATATCCATACGGGCAAACAAAATTTCCGGCTTGTCGGTCACTTTATTGCCAGATGGGTATAAACCAAATTCATTCATCTGAGACAGCTCTCTTTTTGTTGTATTAAGCTGAGAAAGAATTTTAGCTGAGGTCTCTGGCATAAAAGATGTCAAAAGTGAAGCTCCAATGGTAATGGCTTCTGTCAGGTTATAAAGAACCGTCTCCAAGCGGGCTTTTGATGCCTCATCCTTTGCAAGAGCCCACGGTGATGTTTCATCAATATATTTGTTGCTTCTTCTGAAGATATTAAAGATTGAGGTCATTGCATCTGCGACGCGGAGTTTCTCCATCTTCTCGCCAACCTTCTTCACTTCTTCAAGCACAACTGCCTTTAAATCCTCATCAAACGCATCTGTTGTCCCGCCATCTGTCACCGCACCTTCAAAATACTTATTAGACATGGAAATAGTTCGGTTTACAAGATTGCCCAGAATATTGGCAAGATCAGAATTCATGCGTTCAACCATAAGCTCCCATGATATAATGCCATCATTGTCAAAAGGCATTTCGTGAAGGACGAAATAACGAACTGCATCTACTCCAAAGAAGTCCACCAGGGTATCTGCATAAAGAACGTTGCCCTTGGATTTACTCATCTTTCCATCGCCCTGCAGCAGCCAGGGATGACCAAATACCTGTTTTGGAAGGGGTACATTCAGTGCCATTAAGAAGATTGGCCAGTAAATAGTATGGAAGCGGATAATATCCTTACCAATCAGATGAAGGTCTGCAGGCCAGAGTTTAGAAAACTGGTCAGTGTTTTTTCCATCGCAGTCATATCCTATTCCGGTAATATAATTTGTCAATGCATCCAGCCATACATAAGTAACATGTCTTGGATCAAATGTTACCGGGATTCCCCATGTAAATGTGGTTCTGGATACACATAAATCCTGAAGCCCTGGAAGAAGGAAATTGTTCATCATCTCATTCTTTCTTGATACTGGCTGAATGAAATCAGGATTTTCATTAATATGCTGGATCAAACGGTCTGCATACTTACTCATACGGAAGAAATAGGCCTCTTCCTTTGCCGGCTGTACTTCACGTCCGCAATCCGGGCATTTTCCATCTACCAGCTGAGACTCTGTAAAGAAAGATTCACATGGGGTGCAGTATAAACCTTCATAATATCCTTTATAGATATCTCCCTGGTCATAAAGCTTTTTAAAGATTTTCTGAACCTGTTCTTCATGTTGGGGATCTGTAGTCCTGATAAATTTGTCATAGGAGGTATTCACCAGATCCCAGATTGTTTTGATCTGATCGGCGGCCTGATCTACGAACTCCTTAGGGGTTATGCCTGCCGCTGCCGCTTTCTCCTCAATCTTTTGTCCGTGTTCATCGGTTCCTGTCTGGAAGAACACATCATATCCTTCTTCTCTTTTAAACCGTGCTATTGCATCAGCCAAAACTGCCTCATAGGTGTTGCCGATATGGGGTTTACCGGATGCATATGCAATGGCTGTGGTAATGTAATATGGCTTTTTGTTCGAATCTTTACACATAATCTTTTCCTCCAGAAATATAATGAGATGCAGGGTGAATCATTTCCCAACAAAGAAAAACCCGTCTAAAAAAATCCTCATAGGAAATTTAAAGACGGGGTACTATCCCGTGATACCACTTTAATTTATCCATGCCTTACAGCACAGACCTCACTGACTGCCTTCTAATCAAAAGCTTTCCAGAATGGCGCTTATGGTATATAATAACAGTCTGACACGATAACGGGTGTGACCGTCGAAATTTAAAGGCTCATTGAGCCAATTCAACTTCGCTGCTCCAAGGCCATGTTGGGAAATACGCTCAGGCTTCCTTTTCAGCTACCGGAATTCTCTGTACATGAGGCGGGTTTCTTACTCTTCTTTTCTCAGCATTCTCAAACTCTTCTTTTCTCAGCATTCTCAATTAATCAATTGTTAGTAACCCTAGTGTAATAGTTTCATTCCTGTTTGTCAAGCAGGTAAGTCTCAGGATCTGACCTTTTGTCATTACTTTTTTCTTATTAACATATAAATAATATTAGTGAATTGCGGAGGATCTTAATATGAAAAACATGATTATCAGGCAGGGACGCCGTATCCTTTCCATTGTCTTGGCGGCCTCCCTGTTTTGTGCCTGCACACCCCCTCCAAGACAGACGGGAACTCCTTCCGATGCCCTATATGAAAAATACCATGCCCAAGACCTGACCATGCAGAAATCATTTGATCAGTTTACCGCTGATTTATTCCGTGATGAGATCACCGATTCCGGCATCAGCTTTCATTTCAGCATTGCTGATCCTGCTTCCAGAGGAATTAATACAGTTCCTTTAACCCTTGGTGATTTCTCTCTGGATAAGATGAAGCAGGGTACAAAGGACTTACAGGAGTTAAAGAAAAAGCTGGATGGATTTAATCCCCGCAGGCTGACTGCGGATCAGAGACTTACATATCAGATTCTGTATTCCTACATTGACACGGAGTTAACTTCTGATGGAATGGAGCTCTACGCCCAGCCGCTGACCACCACCATTGGAATCCAGGCTCAGCTTCCTGTTCTCTTTGCCGAGTATACCTTCTACAATAAAGCGGATGTAGACCACTATCTTTCATTGCTGTCCACCATTGATGAGTATTACGGTCAGATTCTGGAATTTGAAAAGCAGAAATCTGCTGTTGGGCTGTTTATGTCAGATACTGCTGCTGATCATGTTTTAAAATCCTGTGAAGCGTATTTGATCCAGCCGGATCACAGCTTTTTAGCTGAAACTTTCAATACCAGAATTGATTCCCTGAAGGACCTAACTGACGAGGAAAAAGCCGAATATAAAAAGCAGAATCTAAAAATACTGGAAGAGCATTTTATTCCTGCCTATCAGAATTTAATAAGCGGTATTACAGCTCTTATGGGAACAGGAACGAATAACAACGGTCTTTCCTATTATCCCGATGGAAAGAAATACTTTGAATACCTGGTTCATTCCAATACCGGAACTTCCTATGATTCAGTCAAAAGCCTAAAGAAGGCCATTGAAAAGCAGATGAGTACCGATATCAAGGCATTGGGACAGATTACAAAAGATCATCCTGAGGTGATTGACTCCCTGGATCATTATTCTTTTAAGTATACAAAACCAGAGGAAATACTGGAATCTTTAAAGTCTCAGATTACCACAGATTTCCCGGAGCTTCCGCCCTGCAACTACACAGTTAAGTATGTGCCAAGCGCTTTGGAATCCTCCTTAAGCCCGGCATTTTACCTGGTTCCTCCTTTGGACCGGTATCAGGATAATGTTATTTACATCAACAACAACCCGCGTTTTCAAAATGAAGACCTTTATACTACCCTGGCTCACGAGGGATACCCCGGACATTTATATCAAAATGTATATTTCCTAAGCAAAAAACCAAATGATTTAAGGAGCATCCTTTCTTTTTCAAGTTATTCTGAAGGATGGGCTACCTATGTGGAGTATTATTCCTATACATTAGACAACGGGCTGGATCCGGAACTTGGCAAGCTTCTTGCACACAATACGGCAGTAACACTGGGGATTTACGCTTACCTGGACATCTGCGTCAATTATGAAGGCTGGGATAAAGAAGCTACCGCTAAATATCTGGGAACCTTCTATAACATAGAAAATACAGATATTACAGATTCCATTTATAACAGCCTGGTGGAGAACCCAACCAACTACATGGAGTATTATGTAGGCTATCTGGAAATTATGGAAATGCGAAACACCGCAGAAAGAATCTTAAAGGACGACTTTAACTTAAAAGATTTTCATACCTTTCTGCTTGATGTAGGGCCTGCCCCATTTTCAGTCATTCAGCCGGCATTTCGCAACTGGCTGGCAAAACAGCTAAGAAGTTAGATCAAATAAAAAACAGGCAAAAGCCAAAAATACATGGGCTTTTGCCTGTTCTTTATTTTATTTCCTTATAATTCTTTACATATTCCAGATAATCAGTATCGCCCTGTTTGATTGAACCGCTGGAATAATTCTTGCCATTTACCAGAAGTTTTAATTTATCCAGTTCAAAGTTCTCAACAAAGGTGTTGCCAATCGCGGTAATGGTAAGTCTGTCCTCACCGGAACCGCTTTGAGGTACTGCAGACAAATCCAAAGTTCCAATTCCGTCAGCAGATTCATATTTCAGAACCTTAGTACCTTCCTCTAATACGCCGTATTCTATGAGTTTACTTACGATTGCTTCAGCAGTCAGCTTGTCCACTGCATCCATAGCCTGATTTAAGCCGGTCTTATTATCATTCTTACTGTATACAGAAATGATCTCCATCGGCTCTGCGTTAGGGTCTGGAACTTTATCACTGGCGCCTCCTGTTGATGATACAGCCTGAGGATCAGGTGCTGTTGTCTCCATCTTAGGCTTGGTCGGTGTACAGGCTACCAGGGATACCATCAGCATTGCGCTCACTAAATACAAGATAATTTTTTTCATAAATGCGTATTGCCTCCTTTAATTCTGTTAAAGGCTCCGAAACCACTTATTCAGTTTGGTCAGAGCTTTGATTAAAACTTCTACCTCATCCTCACCTAAACCGTCTATCACTCCGGCTATCATCTCCCGATGAAATATAGCATGATGATCATAGGCTTGTTTTCCTTTATCTGAAAGAGAAATATAAACAACGCGCCGGTCTTCTTCTCCCCTTTGACGGGTAACATAACCTTTTTTAACGAGACTGTTCATGGCTATGGTCAATGTCCCCACTGTAACAGACAATTCCCTTGCTATTGCGGACATATTCTTAGGTTCTCCGACTCCGATCGCCTCAATCACATGCATATCATTATTGGTGATATTATTAAATTCCTGTGTAATGATAGCCTGCTGCTCGATATCCATTATATCCCGAAACAGCCTTACCAGTACTTCGTTAAGAGTTCCGTAAGTATCCACGTTTATCCCCTTCAAATCTATATGACAATAAAAGCTTCTTCGTAATTATACATGATTATGTATATGAAGACAACCACCTGAATTCTTATGAAATTCTTAAATCAAAATGATTCATTTCCTTTTATACCAAAATTCGGCTTAAAAATACACTGGCGGCAATTCCGGCGGCTGTCGCTATTAATGCCCCTCCAAGAGTGTATCTGGTTTTTCTGATTTTAACAGTACCAAAATAAACACTAAGACAGTAAAACAGTGTCTCAGTACAGCTCATCAGAACAGAAGTCATAAATCCGATATAAGAGTCTGTTCCATATTTTTTAAAAATATCCAAAACAAGCCCAATAGCTGCTGAATTCGAAACCAGTGCCGGAAGGAACAAAAAAGATGCCGGCTTTGTAAGAAGCTTCGCCAGATAATCCAAAAAGCCAGATGCTCTAAGTACTCCTACCGCAGTCATCAGACCAATTAGTGTAGGCATAATGCCCGCAACCGTCTTCATCCCATCTTTTGCACCATTCAAAAAATCATCAAATACCGGGCGCTTAGATAAAATACCAAATCCAACAATATAAAAAATGATCAGCGGAACCGCAGCTTCAGACAGAAATAACAAAAATCCCATAGTTTTACTCACTATCCGTTAATTATTATAATCTATTCTGGCTGTTTCCTTTTCATTCTAGGCATTTATTTCAAAATCTTTCGTTCAAAGATCAAAGCAACCTTTCGTAAGCCGTGAATGGCAACATTCCGGTAATGCAGTATTTGCAGCTGCTTTCTTACAATTGTCTTTGATCCCCTTTTATTAAATTCTGTCATAATTTTCTCAAATTCATCCGGTGGCGGAGCAGGCACAGGCGGTGTTAATTCCGGGTGTTTCTGCATATAATCAAGCAAACGGACTTCCAGTTTCTCTCTTGAATTATGATTCGTATTAAACAAATGAAAGATGGAACACTTATATATGGAATCTTTCTTCTGCTCCACGTCTATACCTCTTTATGATTGGTTATCCTTTGGTTCCCATACGCTTTGGGGTTGACTTTTTACCACTAACGTTTACTATAATAGTATATCGAATTTGGGAGGCTGCTTTTCTATGAAAAAAATAATATTAACTGGCGGCGGTACTGCTGGTCATGTTACCCCGAACCTTGCTTTAATTCCTTCACTGAAAGAAAAAAATTATGAGATTCGTTATATCGGTTCCTATCAGGGAATTGAACGAAAGCTGATTGAGAATGCTCAGATCCCATATAGCGGAATCTCAACAGGTAAATTCCGAAGATATTTTGACATTAAGAACTTTACAGATCCCTTCCGTGTGATAAGGGGGTTTGGAGAGGCATTAAAACTGATAAAAAGCTACAGACCTGATATGGTATTCTCCAAAGGTGGGTTTGTTGCCGTTCCTGTAGTGCTGGCTGCAAAACATTTAAAAATCCCGGTAATCATACACGAATCTGATATGACCCCCGGCCTTGCCAACCGGATCTGTATTCCTGCTGCAACCCGTGTTTGCTGTAATTTCCCTGAAACCCTAAACTATCTCCCGAAAAATAAGTCAGTACTAACTGGTTCCCCTATTCGGAAAGAACTTTTAGAAGGCGACCGGCTGACCGGCTTGAATTATGCCAGGCTCAGCGAGAATAAGCCCGTTATCCTGATCATCGGAGGCAGCCTTGGTTCTGTGACCGTTAATAACGCTATAAGGGGCATCCTTCCAAAACTTTTAAATAATTATCAGGTAATACATATCTGCGGAAAAGGCAATCTGGATGAGAGCCTTGCAGGTTCTCGTGGATATGTACAGTACGAATATGTAGATGCCCCTTTAAAACATCTTTTTGCCGCTGCCGACTTAATGATTTCCAGAGCTGGTGCCAACTCTATCTGCGAGATACTGGCGCTGAGAAAACTTAATGTTCTGATCCCGCTTTCAGCCGCAGCCAGCAGAGGTGATCAGATTTTAAATGCCAGATCCTTTTCAAAACAGGGATTTAGTTATCTTCTGGAAGAAGAGAACCTAAATGGAGACACCTTACTCCAGGCCATTACAAATACCTTTGCAAACCGTCAGACCTATCTTTCAAAAATGGAAAGCAGCGAACTCCATAATGCTGTGGATACAATTATCGAAATGATCGAGAACCTGGTTTCCAAAAATTAATCCAAGTTGTAATCGGGACCAAGTATATTCTTTAAACAGACTCTTGTCCGATAGATCCGGGAACGGCAAACCGTTCCCGGAATCTCCAATCTTTCACAGATTTCCGAAATCGTCAGCTGTTCCAGAAAATATAGCACAGCCATCTCCTTCCACTCATCTCTCATATTAAAAATCTCACTAGTGATATTTAAAACAGACTCTTCCCCCAGAACAACATCAAGAGGATCGGTTACCACATACCTGGAAAGCGATGACATCTCATTGGATGCATCCTCCTCATCAAGGCTTACTTTCTCATAATGACCATTTTTGCGAAGACAGTCTATACATTTGCGTTTTAATATCTTGATCAGCATACTTTTTTTTCGGGTATCTGACCAGGTTAATGAATAATTTTCAAAATAAGAAATAAATGTCTCCTGTACCACATCATCAAGTTCCAGATCTGGTACATTCAGTGTTTTAGCTATTCGGCGCAGCAGTCCCTGATATTTACCATATATGGACTGCAGCAGCAGATTTTCTTCTTCATGTATGCTCATATCATATGCCCCTCTGATTACAGGGCGCTCCTGATGGCGGCTCCTGTCTGTGCTAGTTCTTCCGGGCTTACTTCACCCGGCATCCATGAAACCATAGCAGGACCTTCCTCGTAACGGGGAATCAAATGCACGTGAAAATGAAAAACCGTCTGGCCTGCCTCTTTTCCATTATTCTGCACTACATTGAACCCGGAGCATCCCAGCGCCTTTTTCATGGCGACTCCTATTTTTGCTGCCAATGGAAGGACCTTCGCTGCCGTTTCTTCATCCAGATCACAGATATCTCTGTAATGCTGCTTGGGAAGAATCAGGGCATGCCCTTTGGAAGCTGGTCCTAAATCCATAATTACTCGAAACATATCATCCTCATAAATTGACTCTGAAGGAATTCCCCCATTGGCAATTTTACAGAAAATGCAGTCACCTTCTCTCATACACTCACCTCCTTCCAGCATTGTTATTCTATAGTTTACCGGCTGCCCCGGCTTCTAGGTCTGCGATATAAAATAACTCCCATTATAATGCCTACAATAAGGCCTGCAACATGGGCAGCGTTATCAACACCTGTGCTGGTAAAACCAAAATACAGAGAGCATAAAACTACCACCAGCAACTGGCGTGTACTTAGGTCCTCCAATTGACCACGGTTAACTGCCACGGCATATAAAAGGCCGCCGATTACTCCGAAAATTGCACCGGAAGCGCCAGCGGAAACCACACTTCGATACCCGGACAAATTCACAAACATGGAAATGACATTGGCACCTACACCGCAGATTAAATAAAAAATCAGGTATTTAATATGGCCAAGTGCACGCTCCAGATTATCTCCCAGAATAAATAAAATTAGCATATTGTTCATAATATGATTAATTCCAAAATGCATGAACGCGGAAGTAATTAATCTGTAATACTCCCCTCTTTCAATAACCAACGGCGCGTACATGGCCCCATGGGAAACCATAAACTGGGTATCCTCGGTAGATCCATTCATCTCCAGGTATAGAAAATAAATGATATTCACTGCAATGAGGCTAATATTCACATAGGCCCTCTTGCGCCTGCTAAATTCATCCATTGAAGCGCTCCTTCTGATCTATAATATGCTTATTTTATCATAAACTGACAGATTATGTAAATATAAACGCAAAATTTGCTATAAAAATTTCATCTCCAATATTTAATAAAACTGTTTCGTTCGTTTCCAGAAGCCTTCCATTGACATATGTGCCATTTGTGGAGTTTAAATCGCTGATCGAATAATCATTTCCTTCCTTTTCTATTTTTACATGTATCCGGCTGATTGCCTCGCCATCAAGAACATAATCCACCAATCCCTCCTGTTTTCCAATGAGATAGGGGGTATATGTAATCGTTATATCCTCAATACCGGGACTGGAAGATTTAAAAATTCGTACTTGCGTATCTCTTTGGCTATTGGTAAGAAGTACCGTCTGCATCGGTTCTTCCCCTCCCCCTGCTTTTAACTGAACCTGAGATTCCTCCTCACTTTCATAAAAAGCCGTTTGCCAATCCTCCTGCTCGCTGTCATAGACGTGGTCTTTCTTCGCACTGACTTCTCCCAGGTTCTTGCAATTATTTTTGCTTCCTAATTTGATTAAACCATACAAGGCCGACAATATTCCTGTCGCCACCACTATGTACCAGTATTTTAATATACCCTTATAACCAGATATGCTCCATACCACAACTGAAGCACCAGCCATAACTACAGGCGAAATCATAAGTGGTTTCCATATAACAAAACCGGAATCTTTCGTTTGCACAGGACTTGAAATTTCCTGTATAAACTGGACCTCCTCTTTCTGTCCATCTGTAAATCCGGATTGATACTCACCATCTGTCATAATATCCCGACTGTCTTTTTCTTCCCGTTCCTGTTGTGCCTCCAGCTTATCATTATGACTGCAAACCAGTTCCGCCAGAGCATCCATACCGTAATTATCCTTCAGGCTCTCCTGGTATAATGCATAAGCCATTACCACACATTCTTTATCCTGATGATTAATCTTTCCCAAAAGATAACGCAGTAATTCGCTCATCTCCTCTGAAAATTCCCTGTCTCTTCCCGGTATCAGGCAGAGAGACACCAAAAACTGTTCCGGTTCTATATAGATGTATTCTGGCTTCAGAAATATCTGATCCTCTTTAATCAGATAGGCTGGTAGGCGATTAAGTATCTGGGTAATCCCTATAATCAAATTTTTAAGTTCTTGTCTATTCAAGCTGTGCAGCTCTAAAATGCGGGTTAAGGGCTGTTTTGAGGTAATTTCATAATAAAAATACTTATGATTGTCAATCTGCTTTAAATGAAATTTCAATAAACCATTTATCTGGTTTTCTTTGAGCATATGAATTTCATATCCTTCCGTCTGAGATTCATCCTGCTCTATAATCAAATAATTATGCTTCATCTCCCGCCTATATGTAACATTCATCTTATTCCTCCTGACTAATCAGTGTCAGCTTTCTTAGAAAATTTTCAGGATCAAATACTGATTGCTCCAACTCAAGCCTCCATCTGCCACCCATTCCTGTTCCCTTAATCCGCCTTCCTGTAAGCAAGTTCCCGGACATATTCAATTCAAATTGATATTCCTTCCAGGAAAAAGGGGATCCGGCCCTGTGAATTGCCCAGTCCGCGGCATCACCGGGAGATTCCGTCTCATTATGCCTCAGTCTTTGTACTGATTCAGCAAGCGCCATAGCCCCTGTCACCTCGTCTCTTAAGCGATAAGCGGACTGAATGGATATCATAAGAGCGAATAATATGACCGCCATAACAAAAGCGGCCTCTACCGTATAGCTTCCATTTAAGCGCCTCTTCATCGCATCACCATAACTAGCCACACCGGAACCAGAAACGGAATAAATGGAATTCTCTCTTTTCCAACATTAATTCCTTTTACACGATTTAACAGAAAAAACAGACCGCAAAAAATGCCGCTTAAACTTAAGCCGTATAGGAGTAATATAAGGTTAGACAGTGCGGGTAAAAACAGACCGCTTATTATAAAGAAACAGCCGTCCCCAGTGCCCACCGATTCCTTAGTCAATCCACTGATTACCAATAAAGCAATACCAACCAGACAGCCGGTAAACCGATTGGCAAAGTTCTCTCTCTGTAAAAAGCACAAAATAATTCCTACCGCACCCGCGCTTAGAAGAAGCCAGATACTGACACTTTTTCTTCTCCCATCCTCCCAGGCTGCTACCAGAAGAAACATTCCAAAAATAATACAATTTATTTGTTTAACCATTTCTGCCTCCTTACTGAGAGCAATAGGAACACGCTCCTAAATGTATGACTTCCGATAATGGTACAAGCCTCACGTATGCTGTGATTGCCGAACACTCTTTACTGCTGTGATATTTTTCTCCTGACGGCATGATATAGAGCACACTATCTTCTTCCGCCTGATTGACGCATCTGCTGCAGGATTTATATATTCCTCCACTTGTATTGCGAATACTCTCAAGCTCCGTTTTATTAACCGCTTTTATATGATTGTATAGATAGTGACAGGTTCTCTTTTTATGATATCTGGTACCGCCTCTTCCAACATAAACCATTTCTTCAGTATCATCGGACGCATCATTATTAAGCAGTGTATTTCCAATCCAGGCTCTTTTATAACATCGGGCAGTCATTGGAATACTTTTGAGCCCTAAGACAGAAAATGGAAGACGTATCCGATAATCCATAATCAGATCGATGGTTTCTTTATCTTTTAAGATAGAGGATCTGGAAAACGAGACGGAATCGAGACCCTGATACATTTCATATCTTCCTATTTTCATTCTTGTATAAAGAAGAATACCCTGTTCCGTTATTCCATTTATAAAACCGTCAGGCAGTTCATTTAATCCTGCAGTATTAAGATTTTCCCCCGTCTTAAACTCTTCTAAAAGTGATACATACTGACTTAGTTCTTCTCCTGTATTCTCAAGCGCAGTCTGCACCTTTCTCCCGTCATCTAAAAGTTTCATGGGCATCATCAGGATAATTACAGCAAACAGAAAAATCGGAAGTGACATTGCTGCTTCTATTGTCAGACTTCCTGGTATTACATAAAAGGAGGCGGATGATAATGCCCTTTTTGCAGAGATATTTCTTTTTTTCAATGGGGACTGTACCTGGAGAGTAACCTTTGCTTTACGGATGATATTTATTAACTCTCTGAAAAAGGGCATGATCATTCGCCTCCTTATCTTAATATGCTTTTTCTGTCCGTACCTCTATGGGGAAAACAGGCTCAAGTCCTCCAAAAAAAAAGTGGCGTGCAACTCCTTTTCCCTTAATTTCTGCCCTGTAGACACAATGAGACATGCGGAATGCTTCATCTGTCGCCCTAAGATTCATCTGAATGATATCCATAAGCCTGTAATACTGCCGGCTGCTATGGGATAGAAAAAGAATCAGCTTTAAATAACCGGTATAATTAACACCGTTATTGTCACTCCCCTCACCTTCAAACGTCCCTCTGCTACCTGAATCCAACAATCCCTGAAGTGAAAGCCTCCAATTTTCCTTTGACTTGATAAACGCAACCTTTTCCCCCTGTAATAATCGTCTTACGTCAACAATGGCCTCTCCCATTGCCCAGATGGTCATGACAAAAAAGGCCACCAGCCCCGTAAGGGGCGCAACTCCTGTAACTCCGGTAATTACACCTGCCAGAGCGTTTGCTTCTTCTCTTTTTTCCTGATCCGTCAGAATATGTACCAGATTCAGTCCCTCCCTTATGGCTAGAACATCTGTTATAGCCTGCGTAAAATTCTTCTCATCGGTATTCATACCTCCTATTAAGTATTCCAACTCATACTTAACCTCCTTATTATCTTCTGATAAGAAACTGGTAAGAAAACGGCCGCAGTATTCCTCAAATAAAATCCGGTCTATCAGACCATCTATTTCCTCCTGTTCCCCCGTATAAAGCAGGGTTGGAAATGAATTATTATTTAGGACCCCTTTTGAGACTTCTTTCCCCTCTGGAAGAACAAGGCCCATAAGCCCTTTTCGTGCAAGACTCTGCACTTTCTCTAAAATTTTTTGTTTTTCTGGATCTTTCACACCATTGGTATAGGAAAGCGAGGAAATATGAATTTCACACCAGATATTCTTGACAGAACCCCATAGCTCAGATAAATCCGGTCCATCATCATCATCTGAGCTGCTCTCCCACTCATCTATGATTTGCTCTACTTCTATAGCCCGTTCTTTTGAACGTTCAATCCTGCCCTCAATATTAATAGCGGCCCCAGCAAGTGCTTCAACTTCTTTTCTCCGCTCTCCATCCTGCCTTACATAGGAGTCATACCAATCGGTATCACCGCTTACTGTGATCT
Source organism: Lacrimispora sp. (assembly GCA_029256305.1). Classification (GTDB taxonomy): domain Bacteria; phylum Bacillota; class Clostridia; order Lachnospirales; family Lachnospiraceae; genus Lacrimispora. Next base: position 26,890 of record JAQSYE010000022.1, read on the forward strand.
GTATTGGATCACTGAACTGGTTCATTGCTTCTGCTCTTTTGCTTTTTGTGTTTTGTAATTGAGCATTTAACTCATCTGCAATGGTTCCATAAGAATTTACAAGGGTTGGAATCCGATTGATTTCTTTCTTTAATTCATTTGCGTTTTCTACGAATCCATGCCCATCGTAATTGCTTAAACGTGAATTTGCCTCAAGCCATATGCGTTTCTGTTTCTCTAAGGAATTATTAATCTCTTCAATTACATGTTCCAGACGTACCGCTTCCTTTGTATGTTCCCCATAGGACTTAGAAAGATCTTCTACGGCTGCTGCTTCCTTAAGGTTAGCGAGCATTGTAACTGCCCCTGTCTCATCCGGAATGTGATTAAAAATACCATACTTCATATAATCTAGAATTTCCTGCTTCATGTTTGTGCCTCTGTCATCGGTTATCAGGGCACGCTGCTGTAGATTGGCTTCCTCTATATTCACAGAATACCAGCCGAAATGTTCCATATAGGGTTTTATGTATTCCTGCCATTCCTGTTCCAGTCCATTTCCGCTTTTATCCTCCAAAAGAAAAATCCGGTACTTATCCCACGCTTCTCTGTGATATTTGCTGAATACAGAATCCATTGCCGAATCCGCTGCGATCTTTAAATACCATCTGGTTCCTGCAGTCCGTGCGGACTCTAAAAGTCCGCACATCAAACTGACAATACATAAAAGAGTTAAGCTAAGATAGACCGTTATATGGCCATTGTTGTGCATTAATACACCTCTTTCGACTGCTTGTTAATCTCTTCAAAAATGCTATCCAGCAATTTTTTTATATTGGATTTAAAAATAATCACAAGTCCAATTAAAACAACCAGAATCAATACAATTTCAATAACGCCTACTCCATCCTCTTCTCTCATAAAATCTTTAATCTGTTCTTTGATCAGTACGGTCATGGTATCACCTCCTCTCTAGTAAAATGCAAGAAATGCGGGTACTACAATCATAGTCATGACAACAAGAAGTATCAAAAGGAGTGGCAGCAAAAGTTTGGTGCCCGCTTCTTCTCCCAACTTCCTGGCTGCGTTCTTTCTCTGCTCAAACGCAGATGCCATCTCAATATCAAGTGCATTTCTTAGCTGCTTTCCTCCGTTTTTCTGATTTTGATCCAGCAAAGCTGCAAGCTTTATGTATGGCTGAAGGCCGCACCGTCTTCCAAATTCACTATAAGCACGGCTTTCCGACATACCACTTTTTAACTGTGATGCCGTCTTTACCATCTCTTCATAAGCAGGGCGAATGGTCCGCCTTCCATTATTGAGAGACTCCCCGTACCCCGATGCAATCCGCTCCCACGCTCCCCTTACGGTATAGCCTGCTCCAATATAGACCACAAGCTTTGAAACTACCTCTGAATAATCCATTAGAAGCTGTTGCTCTCTCAACCTGGTTTTTTTCTGTTTTTCAACCTGGGTCCTGATCTGTAAAAGAATAGCCAGTACAAAACCAAGCACAGGCAAGACTCCATAACTTCCTTCTTTTGGTTTAAAATACTTCAGCTTTTTTTCCTCATACAAATCAGGTAAAACCAGCGAATCGTTTGTCTGTTGCTTTGTATCAATTGTATCTGCCCATTTTCTAAATGCCGCTTTCTGTTTCTCTTCCATTGTTAGAACAGGCGGATATACCTTACCTTTGAATTGGTAGCTGCGCTTATGGATTCCATCCGATACTTCTGCAATAATCAGAATTTCCTTACCTCCATCAGAAATCCCCTCATTATAAACCGTTCCAAAAGAATCAATCAATTCAGGATTACTGGTCTCCCAGCGTACTGATAAACCAAGGGATTCCAGTCTGGTTTTTAAATTCAAGTTATGTCTTATGGAATCAAGTGAATCATTCTCTGAAAGCATCTGCGTTTGCAGTTCCGTTTCCATTCTGTCAAACAGATCAACTGCTTCTTTTTCTGTATATTGTCGCTCTCTCACAGGAATCTCAATCAATAATTTCTTATCTTCCTGCTCTTTATCCAGTCCTTTTACTAAAACCTCATAAATACTCTCTCCCCGCCCAGGTCCGGCTCTTTTAAGCCCCTCGCCGTAAAATACGTTCTGCCTGTTACCCGCAGAGACAATCTCCATCACTGCATACAAAAAAAATCCGCCTGCCATGCATACAGCCTGAACCTTTGTTACAGGCAGTCTCCATTTTATATTCAAATGTTTTTTCATCCCACCCCCCTGATTATATTTCAATCTCCATAATTCGCTTAGCCGTACAGTAAGCAATCATATAGATTCCCATGCAAATGGTCATTAGAATTCTTCCCGCTCCCGTAGTGTACATAATCTGAAAAAAACCAGGGGAAGTGAAGTCAATATAAATGACAATGAAAAAAGGGATAAGATTCATAATCTTTAGTTCGAACTGCTTGGATGCCGTCATGGTTAGAATCTCCTGTCTCACCTGCACCTTATCCCGGATCACATCTGCCGTGTGGCTGATGATCGAAACTAATTCTCCTCCACTGCGCTTTGCGGTTGAAAATACCTCGGTAAAATTCTTTACATCATCCAGACCGCTTCTTAAAGCAAATTCCAAAAATGCCTGCTCAACAGATCGGTTCATTCGAATCTGACTCTCGATCTGCCGAAATTCCTTTGTTATGAGTCCATCTATACCATAAAGAACAGACAACTCTCTTGAAGCGGAAATTACTGCGTTTTCTACCGAATATCCCGCACTTAAAAAGGAGGAGAGAAGTAATATTCCTTCTATGAATTCAAGATTCAGCCGCAAAAGCCGTTTATCTTTTAATTCTTTTCTTTTTGTGAGAGGAACAATGATTCCAAAGGGAATGAAAATTAGAAATACCGCCAGACTGCGATAGAAAATATAAGAAAAAAGTACTGCGATTAAGACCCCCTGCCCGCTATAAACCAGCCACTCCCTCAGGGAAAGGATATAAGTATCATAATTCAATGCCTGCTGCTTTGAGCTTTTCTGTATTTTTAAGATCTCCCACTTTTTTAAGACTTCCCTGAACTGTCTTAGTATTCCCCCTGTGGGTTTCGTCCTCCTCAAACCGGTAAATGGGATTAAGTCTGATTTCACCATCTTCATAACCTGCTACCTCCACAATTGATAAGACCCGTCTGCTTTTATCCCTCAATCTTCCCAAATGTATTAAGACATCAATTGCAGCCGCAACCTGGCTGCGCACAGCCAAAAGGGGAATGTCCGCGCCCATTAACACCATGGTTTCTAACCTTGACAGCATGTCCTTGGGGCTGTTGCCATGCCCTGTGCTCAAACTTCCGTCATGTCCTGTATTCATGGCGGAGATCATATCAAGCGCTTCTCTTCCTCTCACCTCACCCACAATAATCCTGGAGGGATTCATACGAAGAGCTGCCTTAATTAAATCTCCAATTGTCACCTCTCCCTCCCCTTCTCCATTGGCACCTCTTGTCTCCAGCCGGACCAGGTTTGGAATATGAGTAATCTGCAGTTCTGCCGAGTCCTCTATGGTCACGATGCGCTCATTTTGGGGTATATACGCAGAAAGAGCATTTAAAAAAGTACTCTTACCGGAATTCGTTCCGCCACTGATAAAAATGTTATATCCTGCTTCCACAATGACTTTTAAAAAATCTGCGGCTTCTCTGGTTATTGACCCAAACTTTAAAAGTTTGTCGATCGTTATGGGCTCTGGAAACTTTCTGATCGTGACAGCTGGTCCGTCAATGGAAACCGGCGGCAGTACAATATGAACTCTGGATCCATCGCCCAGTCTGGCATCCGCAATTGGCCTTGAAACATTTACCGTCCTGTTTACACGACTGACAATCTGCTGAATCATGTCTTCTAACTGTTCCTGACTCTCGAAAGCCTTTTCCCACCGCTGCATACGTCCGTTTCGTTCGATATAGATATCATTTGCCCCATTGACCATAATTTCTGTCACTGTTTTATCATCTACCAGCTCCTGAAGAACGCCCAACCGCCTAAAAGAGTCAAACAGCCAGCCTCTCAGCCTTAATTTTTCTCTCAAAGGCAGATACTCTGTCATTCCCATTCTGATTATCTTTTCATCTATTATGATATAAAGTTCTTCATCTGAGATCTGCTGATGTTGATTTAGTTCCATCATAATGTCTTCCCGCATTATCGCGCGCTGTTCTACATTCAAACTCGTTCCCTCCCTATGGTTGCTTTCTTAAAAGCTGCCGTGTAAAATCTCCTAACTCACTCCATAAAAGTTGATCCAGATAATTATCCTTCCTGCCAAAGGTACAGTGATACGGAAGATTGATTTTTTGAATCCGCCTCATCATAGAATCGTGACCGGATGCAGCCAGGTATGCTTCAAATTCTTCTACTTTGGCAGCTGATACACAATCTTCTTTTACCGGCATATAGATTCCGTCACATATTTCAAGAACATCCGCCGCTCTTTTCCCCATCTGACCCAGATCAAGGATAATGGTTCCATATGTACTTTCTTCCGAGATCTGCTTAATTAATCCGGCTATCTCCTGTGATGAAACAAAGGCAAGATCTTCCGGATACTGGACTGGAGGCACATAATCCAAATCTCCCCATGTACAGATAACAGTACCTAACCTTCCAAAGGAAAAACTGCCCTGTCTGTAATAATAAAACAGATCTGACATTCCCCTCTTATACTCTTCTCCTGTCAGACCTGACAGACCAGAACAATCTTCCAGATTTAAATAAAGAACTTTTAAATCCCGAGACAAAAGCTGTGCCATGGTCAGGGAAAAGGATGTCTTTAAGCAGCGGTTTACCGGCGAATAAACACCTATTACTCTGCTTCTTTCAGACAGTGCGCTATACCCCTGTTCTTCCAAATCCGTATAGTATCCCTCCATAACCTCCCGAAGAAGGTGATTTGCTGCCTGATACTTATAAACACTGGGGTATGGTTCATTTGATGAAATTATTTTTTCTTCTGCAAGAAGAACCACTCTGTCCGCGCCTATCTGTTCAATCTCATCGTTTGATACGTTGGAACTGATTAGCAGAAGTTCGATGCCATGGTCACTGCTGTAATCACTCAGTTCTTTTAGTGATGTAAAGGACACAATGGACACAGGAACCCGTTCTTTAAAATTCACAAATTCTGCGAATCGTTCCCCAAATCCATAGTCCGAATCGTATATTGCCATAATACGTTTTTTCATAGCAAACCTCCTGGTTGACAGAAAACAACAGCAAGCAACGTTCCTAAAAACATACAGAATCCTAAGGGAATTACTGCGTCGTACCCATCCCGGGAGGAACTATAATAAGCTGTAATTTTTTTTGTTTGAATGAATGACCTGAAATAGGTCAGAAAGTAAGAGAAACGATGAAAAGTAGATCCTTTCACAGTCATTAGAACCAGGGACCAGATTGCCCCTATTAAAAAACCCGCAGCAACCGCTGTAGAACCGTTGCCATATCCCAGATATGCGCAGATCAAAGCAATAATCTTAATATCGCCCGCGCCTATCATACGGCATAAAAACAGGAGAAAAAACGCCGCTGTCACAATCAGGAATCTGCCCAGAAAGAACATCATAACCCACAATGCAGCCTGATTTTGACCCTCCCTGCCTGTAGCCATACCAGATAAAAGAAGCCCGGTCGCCATACCGACAAATATCAGCCAATTGGGTATCCTGTGTTCTCTTACATCGAAATAAGAACCGGCTGCCAGGATAAAAAATAGTACCATAAATTTAACAATATCATCTCCTCTTTTCTAAACTATAATTCTGGAAATAATGCCGGAAAATCGGCCTTGAATTATGGAATATCGAATTCCATATGATTGATAATGAGAAAGTCCGTATACAGAACGTATGCGAGATTCTGACTTTATTATGCACAAGATGAAAACAAAAGTCAACTATTTTTTACAAATCTTTTATCGACGGCCTACAAACAAGGTGGTGAGGTCTTTTGTGGTATTTTATTGTTATATTTTACAATTTTTTGTCATTATTTTAATTTATATAAGTAATTTTATACAATATTGATTGACCTTTTCCTTTTCGGGTGTTAATATAATATTAGTTTACTATTTTAAACCAAAGGAGATGTTTCAGGTGGCAATTGGCAATTTTTCTGAGCTTTTTAAAAGCTGCATGCCGCTTTTTATTGCATTAGGGGACGAGGTCCGGCTAACGATTATTGAGGTTCTTACCAGCACTGATTCGTTCCATACGGAAATCCAGGGAATGAATGTGAACGAGATTACGGATAAGACAAACTTATCCCGCCCGGCCATATCTCATCATTTAAAGATTCTAAAGGATGCAGGCCTTGTTTCCGTCAGGCAGGAAGGAACTGCTAATTATTACTTTCTTACCTTTGGAGAAAGCACAAGAAAGTTATGCAGTCTTGGGCAGTATCTCCAGAATTTTATGGATCCAATCCAATAAATTTATGGAGATTCAGGCAATAGATGAATAAAGTTCCAATTTCCAGATATACTGAGGTTTATAGGTACCTCGTTAATTCGCTATCTGGAGATGATCATATGAAAAATTTATTGTTAGGAAAACACTTTTCCCTTACGGAAGAGGAACGGAATTTACGCAAGGAAATTGAACGTTCCAAAACCGCTATTGATGCAGCAAGAAATCATTTTGAACAGGTCGTTGACCCGACATTAATTGACTGCTATATCTACGAGCTCAATGCCGCACAGCTTCGTTACCAGTTTCTTTTGCGCCACTTTAAAAGCCGTGAAGTATAGTCAGTCACTAAACCCGCTTTCATACGAACCTGTTGCAATCGTTGCTTCAACCTGTGGAATCGTGTACTAAAATGGAGGGGTGAGCAAATGGAAGATTTAACAAATGAATTGGAAACAGGTTTTATTACTGAGCTTGACCGGTATTTGTACAACAACGGCCGTCATTACGAAATTTATGAAAAACTGGGCGCTCATCCAAAAACATGCAGCGGAAAACAGGGAATGTATTTTGCTGTTTGGGCACCTCATGCCAGTCAGGTTGGCGTAGTCGGTGATTTCAATGGTTGGAACTCGGACTTAAATCCCATGGTTCCCCTGGCCGACTCGGGAATCTGGGAAGCATTTATACCAGGGGTTGGCCTGGGACAGCTGTACAAATATGCTGTGACCACATGCAGCGGAAAGATTCTTTTTAAAGCCGATCCCTATGCTTCTTATGCGGAATTTCGCCCCCAAACCGCATCTATTACTGCAGATTTATCCATATATTCGTGGAAAGATCAGGCGTGGATTGAAAAAAGGGAAGAACAGGATCTGCTATCAGGACCGGTAAGCATTTACGAGGTCCACTTAGGATCCTGGAAAAGAAAAAACCGGGAAGATAAGGAAGGCTTTTATACCTACAAAGAAGCCGCTCATGAACTGGCAAAATACATAAAGAATATGGGTTATACCCACATAGAGCTTTTGGGCATTGCAGAGCACCCTTACGACGGCTCCTGGGGATATCAGGTAACTGGTTATTATGCTCCAACTTCCCGGTACGGAACACCGGATGAGTTCATGTATTTCGTTGATTACATGCACCAAAATGGAATTGGAGTCATACTTGACTGGGTACCTGCACATTTTCCAAAAGATGCTCACGGACTTTCCGAATTTGATGGGGAAGCCTGTTACGAATACGCAGATCCGTGCAAGGGGGAACATCCTGACTGGGGGACGAAAGTTTTTGATTACAGTAAATATGAGGTTGATAATTTTCTAATTGCCAATGCTCTCTACTGGGTAGAAAAGTATCATATCGATGGACTGAGAGTGGATGCCGTCGCTTCTATGCTCTATTTAGACTATGGGAGAAACCATGGTGAATGGGTTAAGAACTGCAACGGAGGAAATGAAAATCTTGAGGCTATCGAGTTCTTTAAGCACTTAAACAGTGTGATGAAGGAACGGGGAAAAGGTGCTGTTGTGATTGCAGAAGAGTCCACTGCCTGGCCTAAGGTGACGGATCAGCCAGAAAATTCAGGGCTTGGTTTTACTTTTAAGTGGAATATGGGCTGGATGCATGATTTTCTGGAATACATGAAGCTGGATCCCTATTTTAGAAAGTATAATCATCATAAAATGACCTTTGGAATTACATATTTTACCAGTGAAAGCTATATACTTGTATTATCCCATGATGAAGTGGTTCATTTAAAAGGTTCCATGATAAGCAAAATGCCCGGACTTCTTGAGGATAAGTTTTCTAATTTAAAGCTTGGTTATTCCTTCATGCTTGGACATCCCGGCAAGAAGCTGCTTTTTATGGGACAGGATTTTGGGCAATACCATGAATGGGATGAAAAAGACTCCCTGGACTGGTATCTGGCCAAAGAACCTCTTGGAGAAAATCTGCAAAATTATGTCAGAGATCTTCTACACCTATACCGAAAATTTCCTGCACTTTATAATAATGACTATGATCAGGATGGATTCTCCTGGATCAATGCCAATGATAGCGAACATAGTATTTTCAGTTTTATCCGGCATGGAAAGGACGCACAAAACAGCCTGCTGTTTGTTCTGAACTTTACCCCTGTGAATCGACCTGAGTACCGCGTGGGCGTACCGAAACAGGGGAAATACACCCTTGTTCTTGATTCATCACAAGGTCTGTATGAGAAAGAAAACTCAGCTCTGGTTTATAAATCTGAAAAGGCTCCATGGGATGGTCAGGACTATTCCATTGCTTATCCGCTTCCCGCTTATGGCGTCGCCATATTTTGTTTTTGATTTGCTAATTATTTAGTTATTTATTCCATATATTTCTATAAATTGCTATACTTCTTGGTTATTTTGTAGTAAAATATAGATATAAAATTACATAATGTGCTAGACTCAAAGACGGAAGGAGAAGTTCATATGGCAGCAGAATTAATTGCTACAACAGCAACAAAGAAGGTCTTTCACGATGGTGGGAAGGCAATCAAGGTTTTTAACGCCGAGTTTCCAAAGGCTGAAGTCTTAAATGAAGCACTGATCAGCGCCAGAGTCGAAGAAATCGGCGGCGTTAATGTTCCAAGAGTACTGGAAGTCGGTGTTTTTAATAACCAGTGGTCCATTACCTTTGATTTTATTGAAGGCAAAACCCTCCAGCAGCTTATGGATGAGCAGCCTGAAAAATTGCCTGAATATATGGAACAGATGGTTAATCTTCATCTGAATGTCATGTCTAAGCATTGTCCCCATTTAAATAAGCTGAAGGATAAGATATCCAAACAGATCCAGGACATTGAAGAACTAGGTGACGTAACAAGGTATGACATGCGCACTCAGCTTGACAGCATGCCAAAACACACCAAGCTCTGCCATGGCGATTTTAACCCCTCCAATATTATTGTAAAGGACGACGGCACTATGTATGTTCTGGATTGGGTACATGCCACTCAGGGCAATGCCAGTGCAGATGTTGCAAGAACATACCTGCTGTTCTGTCTGCAGGATCAGAATAAGGCAGATATGTACATGAACCTGTTCTGTAAGAAGACCGGAACTGCTAAAAAGTATGTTCAGTCATGGCTTCCCATTGTTGCAGCTGCCCAGCTTTCCAAAAAACGGCCGGAAGAAGCAGATCTTCTGAATAAATGGGCCGGAGTCTGTGATTATCAGTAATGGATATTTGAAAGGGAACGGACATTAATCAGTCCGCTCCCTTTTTTAAGAATCATATTGTGCCATGACCATTTCATAATATCTGCCCTGTTTTTTCATCAGACTCTGATGCGTTCCCTGTTCCGCAACTCCCCCCTGATGTATCACCGCTATCAGATCCGCATCCTGAATGGTAGAAAGACGGTGTGCAATAACAAAACAGGTTTTTCCAGCCATCAGGCGGCGCATGGCCTGCTGAATTCGAATTTCAGTTCTTGTGTCCACATTGGATGTCGCTTCATCCAGAATTAGTATTTTACAGTCCAGCAGCATGGCTCTCGCAATGGTTAAAAGCTGCTTCTGACCCTTAGAGATGTTTGTGCCGTCTTCTTTTAAGACGGTATCATAACCTTCCGGCAGCTGTTCAATGAAGGAATGAATCCGTGCATCTTTTGCCGCCTCCACAACTTCTTCCAACGTTGTATTTTCTCTGCCATAAGCCAGATTTTCATAGATCGTTCCCTGAAAAAGCCAGGTTTCCTGTAACACCATGGCAAAAGCCTTTCTGAGGCTTTCCCTTGTCAAATCTCTTATATCCAGACCATCAATCAGAATTTTTCCGCCATTCACCTCATAAAAACGCATCAGTAGATTTATAATTGTTGTTTTCCCTGCTCCGGTGGGACCTACAATTGCAATCAACTTTCCAGGATCTGCTTTTAAGGATAAATCCTGTAGTATGGGCTTTCCATTCTCGTATCCAAAATTCACATGAGAGAACTCAACGCAGCCTTTGACCGGGTGGTTGAAGTCAGAGAGTACTACCGCATCTTTTCTGTCTTCCTGCTCCTTAATCTCATCCATAAGTTTAAATACACGCTCTGCTGCGGCAAGCGCCGACTGAAGATCGTTCATGATATTTGCAGCCTCATTGATAGGACCAGAAAACTTTCTTGAATAAAGAACAAACGAGGAGATCTGGCCCACTGACATGGAGCCGGTCAGAAAAAGGAATGCTCCAAATACACTAATTAAGGTTAGTGACAGATTGTTAATGAAATTCACCATTGGGCCTGTCATGCTTCCGTAATATTCTGATTTATAATAGCTTTCCACCGCCTCTTTGTTCATAATGGAGAATTTGCGGATCACTTCTTCTTCCTCACAATAGGCTTTAATGGTCTTCTGCCCCGTCACCTTTTCTTCTACAAAGCCATTGAGCGCTCCAAGGCTTCTCGCACGCGCACGAAAGAGAGGCCTTGTGCGGCTTGTGATAAATCTGGTCATTATGCCTGATAAGGGTACCGTTATTGCAAATACCAGCACAAGTCTAGGCGAGATAATCACCATCATATAGAGGGCTCCCACGACTGTCACCAGGGTGGAAAGAATCTGAATTAAATCACTGGACAGAGATTCATTCACAGTGTCGATATCATAAGATATGCGGCTTATAATATCCCCGGTCTGGTGGGTATCATAATATTCTGCGGGAAGGCTCAGCATTCGCTCGAACACGTCTTTACGCATCTGGTATACCACCTTGCGGCTGATTGTGATCATCAATACAGACAAGACATAAGACAAGACCGATGATGCCAGATAGAACACTGCCATAAGACCTGCGTATTGAAACACACGTGAGAAATTCACGCCCCCCTTTCCAGGTTCTATGGCATCTATGGCATAACCCGAAAGCAAAGGTCCTAAAAGTGCCAGCAGATTGCTGACTATTGTCATGAGTAATGCTAGAAGGAGCAAAAACCGGTACTTCATTAGATAAGGCATCAAACGTTTTATAGTACTTTTTTGTAAGTTCTTCATCCGTTCCTCCTTCTTTCTGCTCCCATTTGAGAAATAACTATTTCCCGATAGCCTTCACAAGTTTCCATCAATTCTTCATGAGTTCCCCGGCCAATAACAGCCCCCTCTTCCATTACCAGAATCTGATTTAGGTTCCTGACAGAACTCACCCTCTGGGCGATAAATATGCAGGTAGTATGGGGGAAATTCTCCCTTAGTTCTCTTCTGAGCTGAGAATCAGTTTTGTAGTCCAGAGCACTGGAAGAATCATCAAGGATCAAAATCTCTGGATGCGCAGCCAGGGCTCTGGCTATGAGGATTCTCTGCTTCTGGCCTCCGCTTAAATTTGCACCGCGAATATTTAAGGATTCTAAGATACCGCCTTTTTCCCCGATAAATTCAAGTGCCTTTGCAAAGCCTGCTGCATCAACTGCTTCCTGCTTAGAAATATTTCGCCCCATTCGTATGTTTTCCAATATGGATTCTTCAAATATTACATCATTTTGAAAAACAGTCCCGAATCTGGATCTTAAATCTTTAAGACTCATGGTGCGGATATCCCGTCCATTAATACGAATTGTCCCCTCATCCGGATCATAATATCTCATAAGAAGATTGATGACTGAAGATTTTCCCGAGCCGGTCGCCCCTATAATGCCCAGCGTTTCTCCTTTTTCCATATGAAACGTAATATCTCTTAAATGATTTCCAGTTCCGTCATAAGAAAAGGATACATGATTAAATTCCAGAAATGAAGTTTCTTTTTCCACCTCTTTATAAGCCTGCGTCAACTGAAAAGATGCCTCATCTTCACCCTCCAGAACTCTGTCGATCCGTTCTGCAGATGCCGTTGCCTTTGATATAATAACGAACATTCTGGAAATGGACATCAGTGCATTTAAAATAATTGTAAAGTAAGTCATAAATGCCAATATGGTGCCGACTTTGGAAAGCCCCTCATTGACCCGGTATGCCCCTGCCACTACCACGCATACCAATCCCATATTGAGAAATAGGTTCATAACTGGGTTTATTATGGCTGTCGTAACCGTCGCACGTTTTTCCCAGTCCACCACCTCACGATTGCTTTTATCAAACCGTTTTTGCTCGAAGTCCTCTTTAGAAAGTGCTTTAATCACACGGATCCCGGCTATGTCCTCCCGAATAAGCCGTACAAATCCATCCACCTTTTCCTGCAGCTGAGTAAACAGAGGAATACTCTTTCTTGAAACAACGATAACCACTGCTGTCAAAAGGGGAAGAACTGCTAAAAGAATGCAGGCCAGAACAGGGTCAAGCAAAAGAGTCATGACAATTCCGCCTACCAGTAAAATAGGTGCCCGCACTCCAAGCCTCTGAATTCTACCAATCATTTGATGAACATTATAAGTATCGCTGGTAAGTCTGGAGATCAGAGATGGTTTGGTTATCTCATCTGCCTGACGGTTTGAAAGAATCATTACCTTACGGAATAAATCCTCACGTATGGTAAAGATGGAGTCGCTAGCCACTCTCGATGCCATGCGGTTTGCAATGATACTTAATATCACCGCCAGCAGGGAACACACAAACATAAATATTCCCCACAGAAAAATCTCCTCCTTCTTTCCTGCCGGAATCACCACATCAATCATGCGGGCCAGAGTCCAGGGAAGAAAAAGATCCATTAGCGTTCCAGAAAATTTAATGAAAAAGCCCACTGTCATCCGAAGATAATAGGGCTTTAAATAATATGTTATAATTCGTTTCATGACTCTTCTTTACCTGACATCGTCTCATGCTCTTTTTTTAGTTCCTGATACAAATCATAGAAATTCCATTTTGAGTTGGTATCTGTTATTACAGCCTTTAAGGCTATTTTTGATACCCCTGACCGCTTCAAACCTATCAGAAGCTCATCAATCCGTCTGTTGGAAAAATTCTTCATTACCAGAATTTCTTCTTCCACTTCCGGGCATTCTGACACAGGCAGTTCCCTGAATCCCTCAATACCAGCCAGATAGCCGATTGTCTGGCCCGTCTGGTCCGGTGTAATATTTTTAATGCGGATTCCCATTCGAACCAAAACTGATTTTAGCATGGCAATTCTGGTATTGTTTCCTTTCTGGCTGTCCTTTTCCGGACAATAATATAATACCATTTCTTTCTTTCCTGTCATTTTGTCTCCTCCTGCTGCTACCTATAGCAGTTGTATTCGAAATTATTTGCCGTCTAATATGCTGAAATAGAAAGTTGTAAACACCGCGGAAAGTTCCATATCCGGATTATGAAGAATTGTGCAACCTAAAAATCCTATTTTGATAGTCATAACTGATCCGCCTTTCCCAAAATCATTACTTTCTATTATAGTTTACAAGAACACTGGTGTAAATCCTGTATTCCAATGATTTTATGCAAAAAAAATCCGCAGCCAGAGAATAACCAGTCTGCGGATTAAACTTATATAGTTACTTAAGCAAATGCTGCTACGGCCTCCGGCATCTCAAGAGCCGTGGTCTCATACTTATCCAAAATTACTTTCTGGATCATATCCCGGGTTCCGGAATTAATGGGATGTGCGATATCCCGGTACTCCCCGTCTGCAGCCTTGCGGCTTGGCATGGCAATAAATAAGCCTTTCTCTCCTTCAATTACCTTAATATCATGAATCACAAATTCATTGTCCAATGTTATGGATACAATAGCTTTCATCTTACCCTCTTTTTCGATGCGTCTAACTCTTACGTCTGTAATCTGCATGTTAAAGCCCCTTCCCGTCACATTTCCTATAATGTGTATCTCTCGTTTTTTTCTATGACAATTTTTATATTGTCTGGCGTCCCTATATAGGTGGTATTGGCCCGGATCGTATCCCGGCTTTCCACGATACAATTTTCTATTACTGTATTGTCGCCTATATAAACATCATTTAAAATGATGGAATTCCTGATGACACAGTTGTTGCCAATATATGCTTTTTTGAATAAAACGGAGTTTTCTACTACCCCATTGACAATACTGCCGCTGGATATCAGGCTGTTTCTCACAGCAGCTCCAGGGTTGTACTTGGCTGGTGGCAGATCATCAATCTTAGAATAAACATCCGGATACTGCCGGAAGAAATAATCTCTGACCTCCGGTTTTAAAAAGTCCATATTGGTTGTATAATAGGACTCCACTGAGGCAATGTTTCTCCAGTATGTATCCATACGATAGGCATAGATTCTCTTAAGATTCCGATAGCGGACGAGAATGTCACTAACAAAATCATAACGGTCCTCCATTGCACACCGTTCAATTAGCTCAATCAGCTGGCGTCTGCGAATTACATAAATTCCGCAGGAGACTGTGTTAGAAGAAGCAACCATGGGTTTTTCTTCAAAATCTGTAATTCTTCCGTCGTCATTGGTTTTCACAATACCAAAGCGGGTAGTGTCCTCCCCTGCCGGAAGTTCCGTACAGACAACGGTGATATCAGCCTTCTTTTCAATATGATATTCCAGGACTTTTCCATAATCCAGCTTATAGATTCCATCTCCTGCAGCTATGACCACATATGGCTCATGGCTGTTTTTTAAGAATATCAGATTCTGAAAAAGGGCGTCGGCAGTTCCCCGATACCAGTCGCTGCTTTCTGCAGTAATCGTGGGTGTAAATACAACCAGTCCTCCCTGCTTTCTTCCGAAATCCCACCACTTGGATGAGCTTAAATGCAGATGAAGAGATCTGGAATTATATTGGGTTAAAACTGCCACATTCTGTATATGGGAGTTTGTCATATTACTGAGTGCAAAATCAATACTACGGTAGTTCCCTGCAATGGGCATGGCGGCGATGGCCCTTTTACTGGATAATTCCCTCATTCTTTTGCTGTTTCCGCCTGCTAATACAATTCCTATGGCTCTCATCTCATACCACCTGCCTTTATGATGTAGTCACCGCTTGTCAACTCTCCATCAGGATAATCTTCCTGCCTGGTCTCGCCAACAATTGCTGTGTTCTTCCCCACCTTTACTTTGTCTGGTATGACTGAGTTTTCTCCAATGGTCACCAGATCAAACTGATAGACCTTGGGATCATATTTGCTGGGCGCAAAGTCACCCGCTCCCAGTTCACAGTCAGCACCGATAATAACGTTCTCAGCGATGATTGCTTTACTGATTCTGGTGTTCTCCCCTATCACACACTCCCTCATGATAATGGAATCGTTGACCACAGCTCCTGATTTGATTAATACGCCGGCACCGATGACGGAGTTATGAACCTCTCCCCTGATCTCAGTTCCTTCTCCGATGATACTTCGGTCAATGACAGCCTCTTCTGATACATATTGGGGCGGTATAATATCACTCTTTGTATAAATCTTCCAATACTCTTCATAAAGATTAAATTCTGGAATGATATCAATCAGCTCCATATTTGCTTCCCAGTAAGAGCTTAAGGTTCCTACGTCCTTCCAGTATCCGTTATACTCGTAAGCAAATACCCTGTTACCCGATTCAAAGCAGTAAGGAATGATATGCTTGCCAAAGTCACAGCCAGGAACATCGGACATACGGACTAAAGCTTCCTTTAAGACCTTCCAGCTGAATATGTAGATGCCCATGGAAGCAAGATTGCTTCTGGGATTTGCGGGTTTTTCTTCAAATTCTGTAATCCGGTTGTTCTCATCGGTTATCAGAATTCCAAAACGGCTGGCCTCTTCAATGGGGACCGGCATGGCAGCAACAGTGATATCAGCGTTATTTGCTTTATGGTACTCCAGCATAACCTCATAATCCATCTTATAAATATGATCTCCAGAGAGAATGAGAACATAATCCGGGTTATAGGTCTCCATATACTCCAGGTTCTGATAGATTGCATTGGCTGTACCGGTATACCAGTCGCTTCCCTTGCTTCTTTCATAGGGAGGTAGTATCGTGACACCGCCAACGTTACGGTCTAAATCCCACGGAATACCGATTCCGATATGAGTGTTTAAACGCAATGGCTGATACTGAGTCAGGACCCCTACTTTTTCCGCCAAATGATACTGCGGGTTTTGCCACCTTCTGCGTCAGAACGCCTAAACGGCTGCCCTGACCGCCTGCAAGAAGCATGGCAATCATCTCTTTTTTAATCACGTTATCACCTCTTGCTGTTGATATTTATTGTACTAGCATTATACCACACATTCACGAAATAGTGAACAAATTTTTAAATTATTGTGATAATTTTTTGTGCATTTTCCGACATTTTTCATGCTTTTGTCATTTCTTTTACATTTTAGCATTTATACAGCTTTTTTGAGCCCCATCCCCCTTGAATCGGGGCCAAAAATACAGTATAATCTTACTAAGTATGCGAACATGTAAAAGGAGAAGCGATTATGGAATTAACCACGGTAAGACAAATATATAGAGACAAAGATTCATTTCTCAATAAGGAAGTTACAATTGGAGGCTGGGTGAGAAGCTTAAGGGATTCCAAAACCTTCGGATTCATTGTGTTAAATGACGGAAGCTATTTTGATACGCTTCAGATCGTATATCATGACACCATGGAAAACTTTTCAGAAATATCTAAGCTGAACGTTGGCGCAGCAATTATCGTCACCGGAACCCTGGTTCCGACACCGGATGCCAAACAGCCATTTGAAATACAGGCCGCAAAAATCGACATTGAAGGCACTTCTGCTCCGGATTATCCGCTTCAGAAAAAACGTCATTCCTTTGAATATTTAAGAACCATCTCTCATCTTCGCCCTAGAACAAATACGTTTCAGGCTGTTTTCCGGGTACGTTCTCTTATTGCCTATGCCATCCATCAGTTCTTTCAGGAGCGGGATTTTGTCTATGTGCACACTCCTCTCATCACAGGAAGTGACTGTGAAGGTGCCGGCGAGATGTTCCAGGTAACAACCATGGATTTAAAGAATATCCCCATGACTCAGGAGGGAGCCGTAGACTTTACTCAGGACTTCTTCGGAAAACCTACCAACCTAACCGTGAGCGGACAGCTGAATGCGGAAAGCTACGCTATGGCCTTTCGAAATGTTTATACCTTTGGTCCTACATTCCGTGCTGAAAACTCCAATACCACCAGGCACGCAGCAGAATTCTGGATGATCGAGCCTGAGATGGCGTTTGCTGATCTTCAGGATGATATGGAACTGGCAGAGGCCATGCTGAAATATGTGATCCGTTACGTTCTTGAGCATGCTCCGGAAGAGATGAACTTCTTTAACCAGTTTGTGGACAAGGAACTCTTAGAAAGACTGAACCATGTACTAAATTCTGAATTTGCCCATGTGACCTACACCGAAGCAGTTGAACTTTTAGAGGCGCACAATGAAGAATTTGATTATAAGGTGTTCTGGGGCTGTGACTTACAGACAGAGCATGAACGCTATTTAACAGAGCAGCTCTTTAAGAAACCGGTATTTGTCACTGATTATCCAAAGGAAATCAAGGCATTTTACATGAAGATGAACCCTGATAACAAGACCGTTGCTGCTGTTGACTGTCTGGTTCCCGGAATCGGCGAGATCATAGGCGGAAGTCAGAGGGAAGACGACTTAGACAAACTGACAGCGCGTATGGACGAGCTGGGACTGAAGCAAGAAGATTATGATTTCTACCTTGATTTAAGAAAATACGGTTCTACCCGCCATGCGGGATTCGGCCTTGGATTTGAACGCTGCGTTATGTATTTAACCGGTATGGCCAATATCCGGGACGTAGTTCCATTCCCAAGAACCGTTAACAACTGCGAACTTTAAGCCGCTGAGGCTGCTGCCAATCAGACAGCCTCTTTATACCGGAACCATGTATGAAGGGAGTTTGGAATTTCTTTTATATGTGGTTCCAAGTCTATGAAAGAGGATTACGTACAGCAAAGACCAGATTCCTTCGTGCAGTGCTGTACCAGCGAGGTATTGACGATGAAATTCATACATATTGCAGATGTTCACTGGGGCATGAGCCCTGACAGCGATAAGCCCTGGAGTCGGGAACGCTCCCAGGATATAAAAGACACCTTTTCAAAGGCCGTAAACCAGGCTAAGACTCTGGAAGCTGACTGTCTTTTTATTTCCGGTGATCTTTTTCACCGCCAGCCCCTTGCCAGAGATTTAAAAGAGGTTAATTATTTATTTTCAACCATTCCGGGAGTACGTGTGGTCATCATCGCAGGAAATCATGACCGCATCCGTAATAACTCCGCCCTTTTAAGCTTTACCTGGGCTCCTAACGTGTCTTATATCTTGGGAGAGGAACTGGAAAGCGTTTATTTTAATGAGATCAACACGGAAGTCTATGGTTTTAGCTATCACTCTGTGGAGATACCTGAAAACCGTCTTGATCATTTGAAAGTACCGAACAACGGAAAAATTCATGTCCTCTTAGGTCACGGAGGAGATGCGAACCATATCCCCTTTGATAAAGGCGCTATGTCAAGTCTGGACTTTTCCTACATCGCCATGGGACATATTCACCGCCCTGAGATTCTGCTTGAAAACCGTATGGCATTTGCGGGCTCTCTGGAACCTCTGGACAAAACGGAATCCGGTCCTCACGGCATGATGGTAGGTGAGATCAATGAGGTAACCCGTATGGTAACCTCACTAAAATTCATTCCTTTGGCAAGGCTTCAGTACATCTCTCTTGCCGTCAATGTCACCCCTGCCACTACCAATACAGAACTAGCTATGAAAATTACCCAGGAGATCCAAAATCGGGGCGGAGAAAATATTTACCGATTCCGCATACGGGGCATGAGAGATCCTGATATTACATTTGATTTAGATATGCTTTCCACCCGTTTTAAAATCCTGGAAATTATTGATGAGTCAGAACCACAGTATAATTTCTCTGCTCTCTTTGCGGAACACCCAAGCGATATGATCGGGTTCTTTATCCAGGCCCTTCAAAAGCCAGAGATGAGCGGGGTGGAGAAGAAGGCGCTTTATTACGGAATCAATGCTTTGCTTCGTACCACGGATGAAAGGAGCTGACCCATGAAAATACTGAATATCTACATCAATGGATTTGGGAAATTCCATGGCAGGAACTTAACGTTCCATGATGGAATCAACATTGTTTATGGAAAAAATGAGGCTGGAAAATCCACAATCCATACGTTTATCCGCAGCATGCTTTTTGGAATTGAACGGCAAAGGGGCAGAGCTTCCAGAAATGATCTCTACTCCCGTTTTGAACCGTGGGAAAACAGCGGGACCTATGAAGGCCAGATCCGTGTGGAACATAAGGAACATATCTACCGGATCGAACGTACCTTTCAGAAGAACAAAAAAGAGTTTAAGGTGGTAGACGAAACTGCCGGAAAAGAAATCGAGCCCACCAAGGCGTTTTTAGATGACCTTCTGTGCGGGTTAAGCGAAACTTCCTACATAAACACCATCAGCATCGGTCAGTTAAAAAGCGCCACCGACGAAGGTATGGTGACCGAGCTGAAAAACTATATTGCAAACTTGAATACAACAGGCAATCTTGCACTTAACATCACGAAAGCCGCTGCCTGCCTAAAGTCCCAGAAAAAGGAACTGGAAGCCCAGATGGTACCGGAAGCAGCCCGCACCTACACTTCTTTGTTAAGTGAAATCCGCAATATTGAAAAAGAGATTTCAGCCCCTGAGTATGAGAACCAGATTCAGAACTATCAGAAGCTTCGCGTAGATATGAAGGCTGATTTAGAAGAACGCCAGACAGAAAAGGAAGAGCTGATTAAAAAAGTGGCGAGAGGCAGGCAGGTTCTCACTAGCAACCAGTTTTCCGATCACGAATCCATTCATTCCTATTCCCAGAAGGCACAGGAGCATTATGATGATTATATGGAGGCGCAGGCCGCATGTAACCGAAAACCGAAAAAGATTGCTTCCGCTATTTCACTAATTATTGCCACACTTTTACTATGCAGCACCGGGATTATTTACTACCTGGGAGAATCCAATTATTTTTCCGCGTATTACGGCGTTGATCTCATTTTGCTGCTCAGTGTTTTTGTCAGTGGAGCTCTTATTTTTTATCTAATTGGCCTACTCCTTTTTCTAAGACTTCGCCATCATGTGAAGGATATGGAAATGAGCGGCAAGATCCTTCAGGAGATTTTGTCCCGGCATTTAGGTGATACAGACATTTCCACAGATTCTATACAGGCATTTAAGAACCGCATGGCTGAATTCACACGACTCTGCTCTGCCGTCTCTAAATCAGAAGCGGCCATCAGCCAGAAAGCGGTCCAGATCGAAGAGCTTAATAAAAAGCTGGAAGGCTGTGGAGAAACCATAGAGACACAGCAAAAAAGTCAGTGGGAGCTGGAAAAGAAACTGGATCATCTTTCCGGCTGTAAAACCCAGGCAGAAGGATTAAAGCACATTCTTGCTGAAAATGACCGTATTCGGGAAGAAATCTCTGCCGTAGACTTAGCGTTAGAAACCATGACCAACTTATCTTCCTCTATCCGTGACTCGTTCGGACTTTACTTAAATAAGGCGGCCTCTGATTTAATCGCAGGGATTACCGGCGGTATCTACACCAGTATGAGTGTAGACGAAAACTTAAATATCTTTTTAAATACAAAAACAAAGCTGGTTCCCTTAGAGCAGGTCAGCAGCGGAACCATGGACCAGGTTTATCTGGCGCTTCGCCTGGCTGCCGCAACTCTGATTCAGACTGGTGATGAAAAAATGCCGTTTATCTTTGATGACAGCTTTGTCCTTTATGACGACGACAGACTTAAGACCGGGTTAAAATGGCTGGCTGGCACTTATACGAATCAGATCATTATCTTCACCTGCCACCAGCGGGAAGCACAGATGATGACTGCCAACTTAATGCCATATCATTTAGTGGAAATATAATAAAATCCCCGAAAGAGATTTTGATTCTAATCTCTTTCGGGGATTTCTTATTAATCACGGTTTTTCACTGACCCGATTATAACTCCGATTAAAATACCAACGACTGCTGGACATATCCAGCCAAGCCCGACGAAATAAAGCGGGAGCTTTATAAGCACTGCATGTAAAAATCCTGCTCCTGCCGGTTCCAGCGCCAGAAGTACTCCTGTGATCCCGGTTAAGCCCATGGTACAGATATAGACCGCTCTCCAGCGCTTTCCATCACGAAAAGTGAAAGAAAGCAGAATCAGCACAATGGAAATCGGATATAAAGCACTCAAAACCGGAACCGATATCTCCAGTATCTTATTAAGCCCTGCATTTGAAATGATCAGGCTGACCAGGGCGAACAAAAACGCCCACGTCCGGTATCCAACCTTTGGTATAATGGTGCAGAAATATTTGCTGCAACAACTGATCAGACCAATACAGGTATTCAGGCAGGCGATAAAGAAAACAGCCGCGAGCAGAATAATACCTGCTTTTCCATACAAAAACTGTACCGCCTGATTTAATGTCTGAGCGCCGTTATTCCCTACTTTGAATGCGCCACCAGTCACTGCTCCAACATGAGATAATGCACTGTAAACCAGCAAGAGGATTCCTCCTGCAAAAAAACCGGCCCTGATGGTTTCATGAACCACATCTGCTTCTTTCTTAATACCCATGGCCTTAATATTCAGCGATATGATAATCCCGAAATTTAAGGCTGCAATCGTATCCATGGTCATATAGCCTTCCAAAAAACCTTTGATAAAGGGAGCCTTCTGATATGTCTCCAAAGGCGCTCCATAACCTCCTGCAGGGTGAATAATACAGCCCGCAAAGATCACTGCAATCAGAACCAAAAGGATCGGAGTAAGAACCTTTCCCAGACGGTTTGTCAGCTTATCAGGCTTTAGTGCAACTACAAATGCAATGGTAAAAAACGCCACCGAATACAAAAATTGCATCAGTGCGCTTGAGCTCCCCGCCTTCAAAAAGGGAACCACTGCCATTTCAAAGGATGTACTTGCAGTTCTTGGAATAGCAAGGCACGGGCCGATGGATAAATAGATTAATAAGGTGAAAATAAAAGCAAACTTCGGGTGAACACGCCCCGCCAGCTTGTCCAGCCCACCGGCCTGAGCCACTGCGACGACGCCTAATACCGGAAAGCCGATTGCGGTTACTGCAAATCCTGCCACAGCAATCCAGGTTGCGGTTCCCGCTGATGCTCCAAGAAAAGGCGGAAAGATCAGGTTGCCTGCTCCAAAAAACATGGAGAATACCGTCAGTCCTGCTAACACTAATTTATCTTTTGTTAATCGCTCCATAGTCTCCTCGAAATTAACGGTCTCCGGCGCGGTAACGCTCTAGCAGACGGTTGATTCTGTTTGTTGGGTTAAGAAGACCACTGAGGGATGCATCATGGTTTAAGTTGTCAATAATAAGAGCGATATACTTGCTCATATCAACATTAATATAATAAGGTCTGGACAGAAGATCCGGTGTCTGGTATACCAGATTGGTGGTTAAGATCCTGTCGATTAAACCATTTTCATAATATTCATCAAACTTTGCAAGTCCATTGGTAAAGAGTCCGAAAGTAGCACAGACAAATACTTTCCTGGCCTTTCTCCGTTTCAGTTCTTTCGCAACATCAAGCATGCTTTCGCCAGAGGAAATCATATCATCTACAATAATTACATCTTTGCCTTCCACGCTGCTTCCCAGGAATTCATGAGCAACAATCGGATTGCGTCCGTTAATAATCTGAGTATAATCACGTCGTTTGTAGAACATACCCATATCAAGTCCCAACACATTGGCGAAAAATACAGCACGTCCCATACCGCCTTCGTCCGGGCTGATGACCATCATATGTTCGCTGTCAATATCCAGTTCTGTCTCTTCTTTTAACAAGTATTTAATGAACTGGTAAATAGGCTGAACCGTCTCAAATCCTTTTAACGGAATTGCATTTTGTACTCTGGGGTCATGGGCATCAAACGTAATAATATTCTCCACACCCATGTTTACAAGCTCGCGAAGCGCCAATGCACAGTCGAGGGATTCTCTTCTGGAACGCTTATGCTGGCGGCTCTCATATAAGAAAGGCATAATTACATTAATACGCCTTGGTTTACCTGCCGATGCAGCGATCACACGCTTTAAATCCTGAAAATGATCATCAGGGGACATGTGGTTGGTCATCCCGCACAGAGAATAGGTCAGACTATAGTTACAAACGTCAACCATGATATAAAGGTCGTCACCTCGCACAGACTGCTGCAGGGTTCCTTTCGCCTCTCCAGTTCCGAATCTGGGGGTGCTGGCTTCAATGATGTAAGTATCTCTCTGATAACCAGAAAAAGCGATGGTAGACTTATGTTCGCTCTCCCGATCCTGTCTCCATGCCACCAGGTAATCATTCACTTTTTCTCCCAGTTCCTTGCAGCTTTTTAAAGGAATTAAGCCCAATGGTCCAACCGGAATGGTTTCTATCGTTTTCTCTTCGTAAAGCATTTGTTTCTCCTCC
>JAQSYE010000023.1 GCA_029256305.1 Lacrimispora sp.
GAGCATGTAAACATATCGATCCGGTTTAACGATATTCCTGCGTATGACCAGCCGAATCTTCTGTCCCAGCGAAAGCCAGATACGCTGTCACGCCATATTTGAATTGGAAAGAACCAAAATTCCTGTCCGTTGCTCATCCATATATAGGTAAAGCGTCCGATGCAGTTTTGCATGGAACCGGGGCTTACCATTTTGGTTGCAGATCCAGAACGGGATTGTGCGGGTTTTGGCGGCGCGGACGATGGGGGAGGGCCCATAGGCATTGGTCCGCCTGGAGGGGTGCCGTAAGGTGGGAATGGGGGCATATTCTACACCCTTTCATTTTATGTTACTATTATTATATGAGGTTTATGGATTGCAGTTAACAAAATCTGAAAAAAGGCAAAGAGGGGCGGAAGCCTACAGGAGATTGAGACTTCCGCCCGGAAATGCGGGTGCCAAAAACAACACCTAAGTACCACCTTGACAGGTATGTACAGTAATATATATGATTGGATATGAGAGATTATGTATTTATGAAAAGCAATAAAAAAATCACACATTACGTGTGATTAAGAAAACTCCCCGAGTAGGACTCGAACCTACGACCCAACGGTTAACAGCCGTTTGCTCTACCAACTGAGCTATCAAGGAATATATGATTTATTATACTCTAAAGGGAATATATGTCAAGAAAAACTCTTCATTATTAAGAACAAATGCGGGAGATGGGACTTGAACCCACACGATCATACAACCACAAGATCCTTAGTCTTGCCTGTCTGCCAATTCCAGCACTCCCGCACAACGAAAATAATTTTACCATCTTTAAGAAGAATTGTCAATATTATTTAAAAAATATATACAAAAAAAATATTTTGAAAAAAAGGTAAATTCGTGTTGACAGAACTGGGCTTGTATACTATAATAGCTATTGTCGCTGAAAGAGATAACGGCGAATTGCAGAAGTGGCGGAATTGGCAGACGCGCACGGTTCAGGTCCGTGTGGTAGCAATACCTTGAGGGTTCAAGTCCCTTCTTCTGCACGAACCTTATAGAGTGTCATGGCTGTAGGGTTTTGTGTAATATGACATGCGGGAGTGCTGGAATTGGCAGACAGGCAAGACTAAGGATCTTGTGGTTGTATGATCGTGTGGGTTCAAGTCCCATCTCCCGCATTAAGGTATTCGTGAAAAAGTTGAAGATTTGTTAAAGGATATGTTAAAAAGAAGAGTCAGAGGTCACGCCATTTACAGGCATGACCTTTTTTTGTTGTACACCCGGTGGTGTATTCGAAGAGAAATTACTCTAATCCGGCATTGACAAAAGGAAAATTTTGGACTATATTGATTGAATGAATTCAATCAATATGCTTTGGGATGGAAAGTTGGTGTTCAAGATGAGCTTTATACAATTTGAAAATGTTGGACGGGAATACATTGTTGGAGATAATGTGATCAAAGCAGTAAATGATGTCAGTTTTTCTATAGAGAAGGGTGCATTTATTGTCATATTGGGACAAAGCGGTGCAGGGAAAACGACAATACTGAACATGCTGGGTGGCATGGATTCTCCGACACAGGGCAGTATCATTGTCAATGCTGAGGACATTTCTAAATTGAGTGACAAAGAGTTGACAAAGTACCGCAGGGACAAAATAGGTTTTGTGTTTCAGTTTTATAATCTGGTGCCCAATTTGACAGCGCTGGAAAATGTGCAGCTTGCGAAGGAAATTTGTAAAGATCCGCTGGATTCGAGAGAAATGCTGTCGCGAGTGGGGTTGGCCGGAAGAATAAACAATTTTCCAGGCCAATTATCTGGCGGCGAGCAGCAAAGAGTGTCTATCGCCCGTGCATTGGCAAAAAATCCGCAAATTGTATTGTGTGATGAGCCCACGGGTGCTCTTGATTCCGAAACGGGACGTAAAGTGCTTAAGTTAATTTGGGATATTGCCCAAGATATGGGCAAAACCGTGATTGTGGTAACTCACAATGCGCCGATTGCCGAAATGGCCGACATGGTCATCCACATGCGTGACGGACACATCCATGAAATCACGCATCACGAGTATCCGGCAAATGTGGAGGATATTGTATGGTAACGGGAGTGCTTTTCAAGAAATCCATGCAGGATATGAAACGATCTCTTTCGCAATTTATTTCCATTTTTGTTATGGCTACTGTAGCCATAAGTATTACAGTTGGCTTAGACAGCATTTGGAAAACGATTGAAAATCAATCAGGTCAGATGTATCAAAACTCAAACCTCTCTGATATTTGGATTACAGTGCCAAATCCGTCGGATGCAAAGATGTGGAGTATTCGCCGGATTGCCGGTGTTTTGAAGGCAGAAAGAAGGTTTGTGGTCAATGCCGCCGTACAAATTGAAGGTAGTCCCACATTGAGGGTCTACGCCATGCCATCAGGAAACACGTTGAATTTACCAAATATCAAATCAGGTGAGAAGCTTACAAAAGGCGGAACAGTTTTGGATCTCAATTTTGCCAAGGCACATCGGCTTTCCGTTGGAGATATCGTTAAAGTAGAAATAAATGATCAAAAGGTAGACTTTCGCATAGATACGCTTGCCCTCAGCAGCGAACATATCTTTTCTGTTAGAGATGCCGGATCCCTTATTCCAGATGCTACAAAATATGGGTTTATTGTAGTTGACGAGGAGAAAATCGCTGCGGCTTACGGCGGACATAAGCCATATAATCAGATACTAGTGCGCCTTAATGGCAATACCGATGTTAAAGCGGTTCAGAATCAAATCGACAGCATCTTTGGAAAGAAACTGATCAGTGTTGCTGCAAGGACAGACAATTCCAGCATGGAGATGGTTGAAGGTAAAATACAACAGTTCAAAACGCTGGCAACGGTATTCCCTCTTATGTTCTTTTTGGTGACCGCACTGATCACATTTAGTACAATGATGCGACTTGTGGAAGATCAAAGGAATCAAATTGGCATTTTAAAAGCTTTGGGCTATAGCAGGCGCAGCATTATTTGGCATTATACATCTTATGGTGTGTATACCGGAATTTTAGGTACGGTTGCAGGTCTGCTGATTGGACCAATTTTAATTGGAGACGTCTTAATCAGTAAACTGCATTTCCTCCTGGCCTTCTCAGACTATAGATTAAGCCTTAATTTCCCCCATTATCTGCTCAGTTCCGCACTGATTATTTTTTGTACCGGAGGGGTTTCCTGCTACTCATGTTTAAAATTGCAGGGAGAGAAGCCGGCAGCGCTTCTTCGAAACAGGCCACCTAAAAATGGAAATAGTATATTTTTGGAACGAATTCCCAGGATCTGGAACAATATGAAATTCAGCAAAAAACTCATTGCAAGGAATGCGCTCCAGAACAAGTTCCG
Source organism: Lacrimispora sp. (assembly GCA_029256305.1). Lineage (GTDB taxonomy): Bacteria > Bacillota > Clostridia > Lachnospirales > Lachnospiraceae > Lacrimispora. The sequence goes on from JAQSYE010000023.1 coordinate 3,357, forward strand.
ATTGATCATGAGTATTCTGGGCGTTATGGGATGCACAGGGCTGATTATCAGTGCATTTACCCTCTACGATATGGTCTCCGGGATTACTACATCCACATACGGCAGAATTTATACATATGATCAGATGATTATGCTGGATGATCGGACTACCGATAGAGATATTAAAAATCTTCACCTGGATGGGGCAGTGGAAGATTTGGAGCAGAGTATGGTTCAGATTACGGCGGCCAATGGCAGCAGGAGAGTGGCTCCGATTTCTGTTTTTTCACGCGCGAGTCCGCTGATCCATCTGCAGGATGTGGACGGGAAAGATGTTGCGCTGCCTGAAAGCGGAATCGCCATGACACGGAAACTTGCTAAACTGATGAATGTCAAAGTCGGTGATACTGTCCATATCAAACGCAGCGACGATGATTATGCTTCCGTGCGGATTGAGAAAATGGTTCATATGGCTGCTGGCCAGGGCATCTATATGTCAGATCGCTATTGGGAAAAAATCGGTGAGAAATATAAACCTACTGAGGTGCTGATTAAATGGGTGCACCCGGATCATGATTTTCTAAACAGCAATTATGTGAAAAGCTATGTAGATATGAATACGCAAAAAACTGATTTTGAAGAGAATCTTACTGCTGTGAAAAGTGCGGCCTTTTTATTGATTGCATTTGGTTCCATTTTGGCTTTTGTTGTATTATACAATATGGGAATCCTGAATTTCTCTGAACGTACACGCGATCTCGCAACTCTTGAGGTCTTGGGGTTTCGTCAAAAAGAGATCCAGCCTCTGGTACTGACGGAAAATTTTCTTTCTGCCTCAATTGGTATTTTGTTTGGAATTCCGGTCGGTTCGTCTCTTACAAGTATTCTTTCAAAAGGCTTTGGCGACGATCTTGATCTGATTGGGCATATTACAATGGATAAGATTCTGTCTGCCGCATTAATGACAATTTTGTTTGCTGTGATCGTTAATATCACCGTATCAAAGAAAATAAAGAAAATTGACATGCTTCAAGCATTGAAAAGTGTCGAGTAATACTGGGAGGTGCTGTAAATGAAATTAAAAAAATGCTTTATTCTTGTATTAGCAGTGATACTGATATTATGTACGGGCTGTTCGGAAGGAAAAAAAAAGGAACAACCGGCTGCTTCCGATCCGACTTCAGATGAGAATCGTGATATTGTCGTCTGGGGTGAGGTTCTATACAATGATGAATATCAAATCAGCATTGATTTTCCCTCTACAGTGACGGGAATATCTGTCAAAGCCGGGGACAGCGTGGACAAAGGCAGTACATTGATCACCTTATTCACTGAAGACTATCTAAACGATATAAAGAAGCTGAAGGCACAGGCAGATTCCGCTAAAGCGGCGCTTAGCAGTAATGATGAAGGCGCAATGGAAGCGGAGATCAATACACTGAAGAAACAAATTTCTACAAAAACCAAAGAGTTAGAGCAAGGGTCGAACCCCGATCTTAAGATGCTGCAAACTTCTCTGACTCAGGCAGAAAAAGACGTCGCGAATGCAAAGAGCGACTTGCAAAAATATCAGATGCTGTTCAGCAGTGGAGCCATATCTCAGTCAGAGCTTGACAAATATTCAGATATTTTGGATCAAAAGAAAAATGCGAAGTCTGATGCCGGAGATAGAATTGTAAAAGCGAAGGAAGCTTTACAGGAAGAACTTGACGGCCTGGATACCAAATTGAATTACAAAGAAGTAACGCTATGTCAGCAGAATGATTCGGCTCAAATGGCTTCGGCAGAGTTGGATATTAAGAACAGTAAAATGCAAAAAAATTATCTGTCAGGAAATAGCATTATCTCAAATCTGAATCATGGCATTGTTAAGGAGATTTTCGTTGTAAATGGCTCGGTGCTCGGGGCACAGTACGCTCCGCAAAAGGTAATTACCTTAATCGATGCAGACAGTATCTATGTCAGTGCTGAGGTTCCGGAGGATTTTATCACACAGATTTCACCAAATAGCGAAGTTTTTATTCTTCCCAATGCAGACAAAAACTTAAAAATCAAAGGGCAAGTCATACAAATCGCAGATGAAGCCATTGAAAAGGATGGCGATCGTATCGTTAAAGTGCAAATAAAGCTGGACGATCCAGATAGAATCTTAAAGCCTGGTTATACTGCCGACGTACATTTTTGCAAGGCCCAGAGTGATTTCTGATAATCTCATTGACAGAAAATCAGACGATGATACAATATAAGCAATGGATCAGAATAGGAAGGTGCTTGAATGAGAATTACGAAAAAGCCTGAGGAACGCAAACAGGAAATCACAGAAGCCGCACTGAAATTATTTCTTGAAAACGGCTATGAGAATGTATCAATAAAAGACATAACAACAAGGGTTCAAATTGCGTCAGGTTTGTTTCATTACTATTTTCACTCGAAAGAAGATGTCCTTATGGAATGTGTACGCCTTGACAGGCAAAGATTTCTGGATGAAATCAGCGCGGAAGGATACTTTACGAATAATATGGACGCGGTGGATAAAGTCAACTGCCTGGCTAGTGTTGCTGTACGTAATATTGTTGAAAGAACCACTTTATTTCAGAAAGCAATGGATTTAAACTCAGCTATGCTGGTTCACCAGATCAGAGACTACGTTTTTAGTGCGCTCAGTGATAAGCTGACGGAATTTATTATTGAGGGAAATGAAGAAGGAATTTTTGATTGTCATTATCCGCAGGCAACCGCTGAAATTGCCCTATTTGGTTTGAGCCATGCTTTTTCAAGGGAGCAGGAGGCTAATCCCGACTTAAAGCGAATGATGTTTGGGGAATATATTTATATAGAAAGAGATAAGATCCGGGATATTATGAGCCGGTTACTTAACATGAAGGAGCCTGCCCGTCTTCTTCAAACGGAAGAAGAAAAAAAACTGTGAACATAAAAAACGCATTATTTTATTCGGGGGACACTGCTGTCACAAGCGAAGCAATAAAAATAAAATAAAAATAACTTGATTATTTTGGAAAAGTATAGTATTATAATTGTACGAATTGATTCGTCAATTTGTGCAATTATAAGAGCAGAAGTGGCGGAATTGGCAGACGCGCACGGTTCAGGTCCGTGTGGTAGCAATACCTTGAGGGTTCAAGTCCCTTCTTCTGCATATTAAAATGCCCTGTATGACATTACAGGGCATTTTTTAGTATCACAATTGTAACTGATAGCTTGATGGAAGTTGCCTGGTTATTTATTCACTATTTGTCATGGACATCCCAGACTCATAAACGGTATATTGATTTCGGCCATGCTTTTTTGCATGATACAGTGCTATATCAGCTTTTTTATATAATTCTTCAAACGTCACGCCATCCTCTGGATATGCAGCTGTACCCAAACTTCCGGATATATGAACTTCTGGTTCCAAAGCGCTTCCAATTAGACTGCATAGATTTTCCAGGCGGGAATATAAATCCATACTGTAAGAAACATCTTTTAGAAGGATTATAAACTCATCGCCGCCCAAACGGCCAAAGATATCCTCTCTTCTGAGCGCCGATTTAAGCCTTGACGCAGCACGGTGAAGTGCCTTATCTCCAAACTGGTGTCCGTAGTTATCGTTCAGCTGTTTAAACTGATCAATATCCAGCATAATCAGAATATGATGCCCCTTACTGTTATTTAAGATATAACGGATTGCCCGGATTGCGGCAGATCTGTTGAGCAGCCCGGTCAGACAGTCCTGCTGGGACAGCTCATGTAAAGTCAGAGCCTCCCGCTTTGATGCATCAATATCCTTAATGAGGATAAAAGCTTTGATGGTGTCTGTATATGGGTCTGTAACAATCTGTACCATGCCAAGTGTCCAGCAGACGCTACCGTCAGCCCTTAAACGGCGATGCTCCAGCCGGAGAGAGCGGTTCCCCTGATAGTATTGGAAAAGCAGGTGTTCCTTATTAAAGAAATTTAGGTAAGGTTCTTTGTCTTCTTCGAAAATTTCATGCTCGGCAATATAATTCATGATATCTGCAAAAGATTTTTTTGCATCCTCCGGAACATTACTGGTCATTTCTCCAATGATCTCTTCAAAGAGGTCTGACTTTGTATTGTACTCATAATAGCCGATGCAGTCTTTTTTCTGTTCCCGCATATACTCAGCCCAACGCTGATATGCCAGCTCTTTTTCGTATTGATCTGTGATATCCTGATAGGAAATAATTCCGCGAAGAGGCTTTTTTTCTTCGGAATATACAAGTGAATAACGCTTTGAAAACCAGTGATATTTTCCGGATTCTGTTTTAAGCCTGACAGCGCATTCCCCTTCCGGAGTACCCCGCTCCATTTCTTCATAAAATTTCAGAAAATCTTTAATGCTTTCCATATGTACGACACCATTCTCTATTAAATATTCCGGAGAAAGGTGGGTGGTAAGTGGGGCTGGAAAGTATCTGGTAAATTCTGAAGAAGGAGAAAGGATTCTGTTTGGTATATCGTAAATACAGACAATACAGCCGGAATGACGGCTTGCAAGGCGGTATTGTTCCTCCTGGGCTTTTAGACTTTCCATACTTTTCTTCAGGCAGGTGATATCCGATACAGAACAATAGAATAACTTCTCTTCTTGTATAAAATTAAAATCAATGGAGAACCAGCAGCGGTTATCCATTGTCTTGGAACTGAATTCCAACTTGAAATTCCTGGATTCCAGTTCCATATGACTGTGAATTCGTTCTGTAATTTCGCTGAAATCAGATTCACACATCATATCCTTAAGACAGGAAGGAGACTGAAACCAGTTTTTTATCACTGCATTTGAATAAAAAACTGGAAAATTTTCTTCTGCCTTAAGCTTTAGTATGCCGCATGGCATGCGGTCTAAAAAAACATCTCCGTCCATCGTTCGCTTTCTCCCATAAGTGCACTAGAAAATAGAAATATCTATTATTATAAACATATGAGCCAAGCATGAAAAAAATTACTTATTTAACAAAAATAATAAAATAAATATAAAACATGTAATTCGTATAGGAAAAAAGGGTAAAGAGTAAACAGAGAAAAGAATAAATGAGAAAATTGATCACTAAAAGAAAAAGACTGTTTCAAGCTGAAACGGCGTGTCGTCAGCTTAAAACAGTCTTTTTTATGATGCAAATAACCCGTTATCAGGATCGGTACAGGTAGAGCGGTCTGCCGTCCTTTATGATCCTGTCTGGTTCGCCCTGGATCAAAGGCAACGCATAGGTTAGGAAGTCCTCTGTAACATTGGTGCCATGATCACAGATCCACTGGGAAGGGAAGAGCTTTTCTTTGTTGCACACTTCATTTACATCAACAGTAACACATTCCATCTTGTAAGGGGAATCAGATATACGTCTGAACGCAATCATCATACCTGTGGCTCCGTTTAAGGAAGCTTTTATTCCTTCCCTGCCGGCGGTGACAGCTTCTTCAATATCGGTTGATGATGCAAGCATGCCGCTGCAGCGCTGGTTTACGTTAAGCTCAATGGATCGTACTTTTACACCGAAACGATTGCGGACAAAATTCTCCAGCATTTTACCGCTACCAGTCAGCATCTTGTGACCAAATGTATCGGTACGGGCTTCGTCAGCGTACTCACAGATAAATTTACCATCTGCATCAGAAATACCTTCAGATATGCAGACAATGACTGAGTTTTTTCTGGACAAAGCCTTTTCCATATCGTCTGCAAACTGCTCAAAATCAAAGGCGGATTCAGGTAGATAAATCAGAACAGGGTTATCTCCCTCGAACTTTCTTGCAAGTGAACTTGCAGCGGTGAGCCAGCCTGCATGACGCCCCATCAGCTCAACAATTGTCACTGACTTTTGCTGGTAAACGCCGGAATCCAAAACTATTTCCCGGACGGTGTCGGCCACATATTTGGCTGCGCTTCCAAATCCCGGTGTATGATCGGTGTGAATCAGATCATTGTCAATCGTCTTGGGGATTCCGATAAAACGAATGTCGCTTTTGTGGTGGGAAGCATAACGGGAAAGTTTGCTTACGGTATCCATGGAATCATTCCCACCAATATAAAAGAAATAACCAATCTCCATTGCACGGAATTTTTCAAACAGTGCAGGGTAGAAAGGAGATGACAGATCATCAGGTAATTTATAACGGCAGGAACCAAGATAAGCTGCTGGAGTCAGTTTTAGCAGCTCCAGTTCCTCCGAAGTTAAATCATTGGTCAGATCCATATAATTTCCGGACATGAAGCCTTCTATGCCATTGATCATGCCGTAAACCCGGCTGATCTCTTCGTGAGCCATTCCTTCTATTATGACGCCGTAAAGGCTTGCGTTAATCACAGCGGTTGGTCCGCCGGATTGTCCTACGATTGCATTTTTCTTCATGTATTATTTCCTCCAAATCTGCATATGCCAGGTGCACTTTTCCTATTCTATAATAGAAAGGGCATCTTTGCAACCGAATTTAAAGGATATAAGGGAATTGGAAAGGAATGGAAATAGAAAAAAAGGTGATAAAAAGGGAGGAGCCGGTGAAATGTGGGTTTCACCGGCAAGTTATGAAAAAAAGTTTTATAAAACAAGTTTGGAGTAGTTCTTGTTTCTATAATTTAGTATATAGGAGAGATGTGAAGTAGGTTTGTAGAAGATGTAAATAATTTTTGTACGCCTTGTGAAAAATGTGTGAATGAGTAATGCTTGTATTTTATAAACAATTATAGTTAATATATACATTATAAGCGGTAATAGATGAATAAATATTAATGAGATACAGATTATGCCAGCCCAGTATTGGTAGTAGCCATAGATCCCTCCATTACCTGAAGAGCCCTGCCGGTAAATTTTACTTACTTATCCTTAAAATTTTAGGGGGCTCTGGCAAGTTGATCATATGTAATACCTGTTTCATACCCTTTTGCCTATTTAGCAGCTTTTGAAACTCCTACAATAAATAAAAAATGACCGCTTCATCATGTAAGAAACGGTCATAATTCTGGTATTTAATCTTTTGCTTTAGAAAGCTGGGTATTTCCATTATGATTTCCGCAATAAACTCCTTTTTTTATTGGTGCAAATACAAAACCAATAATTATTCCTAATAATAAAGCTGTTGATACAATGAGTTTCTTGTCAAGAACATTCCATTCCTGATTAAAAAATTTGTTCATAGCCAGCTCCTTTCTTTCAATAATAATTTATTATATCATAAGATTTTGTAAGTTAATATATTAATTAATCAATTGCTAATAAATATTTCAATAGGTGTTGACAATTAAATTGTGATAGTTATATTATAGTGTAATGTTTTGTTTATATTAAATAGCTGGGAGAATGAGTGATGAAAGAATATGGAGGCAGCAATATTCCAATAATTATTTGCAATGAATGTGATGAACAGGAGTTTCGAAATTCAGTTCGAATTAATGGACTGCTTGAGCACAATATGAAAGTAACTAATGGAAAATTAAAAGTACCGGATGTGGAATTTACAAATATAGCTCGCAATGAAGAGGGTGTTATTGTGGGAGGGGTATCAGGATCGACGTATCTCTCCTCGTTAGAAATAGAGGTTCTTTGGGTGCAGGAGGCATACAGAGGACAGAAAATAGCCTCTCGTTTGTTGGAAGTAATTGAGAATCAGGCAAAAGATGCTGGCTGCAAGATTGCTCATCTGACGACATATTCTTTTCAAGCCCCCCACTTTTATCAAAAGCAGGGATATGTTATTTGTGGAGAAATTAATGGTTTTCCGGACGACATCATATTATATACATTAATGAAGCAGTTGTAATAGGAAGCAGAGATTAGCGGTGTGATGCAAGGTCTATAAATGAAAACGCAAAGAGGATTTTTAACGATCGATATTGAATGAAGGAGAACTCAATGAATTATATGGGAGATTCCAATTGGTGGAAAGAACGGTTTAAAAGCAGAAAGCTGGATATGATGATTCATGAAAAAAGTTTAGAGGAGGATATGTCCTATTTTCCTCCACAAGGAAAAATTCTGGACGTAGCCTGTGGAGATGGTAGAAATTCGATTTATCTGGCTCGATTGGGTTATGAGGTATTTGCCATTGATTTTTGCGAAGAAGCGATAAGTAGACTTACTTATTTCGCAAATCGGGAAAATCTGACCATAAGGACCAGGATATTAGATCTGTCGCAGGATAGTTTGAAAACATTAGAGGATAAGTTTGATGTTATTATAATGAATCATTACAAACCGATTTCCCAGCGATTAGAAGATTTTGAAAATTTACTTAATATAAATGGACTGTTATGGGTGAATGGATTTCGGACTGTTCCCTTTGACAATCCGGATGTAAAAGAGAATGACATTATGCAGGATAAGGACTTTGAATTATTAAATAAGAATATGCTTGTAGATAAAAAAATATATGAGAGTAACCGAAGAGAGTTCGTCAGATACATATGGCGTATCCAGTAGTAACGAGAGTCACTCATTTCCTATAAGTAATCAAAAAACTACTAACTAAAATGTAAGTTAGTAGTTTTTTGATTAAAAAATGCCGTTTCTAAGATTGTCCTGTTATCTCACAACCAACCGTTTCGATACAGGATTTAATTATATTTTCATCTGCTGTTTGATTGTAACCCACTTCAATGGACCCTCTCGCCACATCAATATTCACCGTAGATACTCCATCTATTTTATCTAGTGCATTTTTAAGCTGGGTCTTAATTTCTGAATTCTGTATACCTGATGTTTCATAATGAATTTTGTTCATAGGAAAACTCCTTGCAGTTTTAATTATTCTTTTGGACATTTAGAGCACTTAAGCCTTTATCATCCTGCGTAATGTCAAAGTTAACAGCTTCGCCTTCATGCAGATCTTTATTATGAGTCTTTTCTTTCACTTGTGAATGATGTACGAAAACATCCTGACCATCATTGGTTGAGATGAAACCGTATCCTCTTTCATTATCAAACCATTTAACAACACCGGTGTAGTTAGACATGGGGAAATCCTCCGATTATTATCTTTTTGAATTATCTTCTTTTAACCCAAAGACTGCTCTGGCGCTTTCTGCCTGGGGATTGTGATTAATATGCTTTGAATGAAAAGTACCATCTTCCTTTTTGTGATTGTTTGTGCTTTTCTTGGAATTATCTCTGCTCATTCTTTGTCTCCTTTCCGTTTTATCTGTTTTTAGTATGCCTGTCATATAAAATATCATTCCACAAGTTGTTATCCAGTTTAAACCAGGCGGATGCCATGATAAAATTAAAGAACAAACCACCTTATAATAGAAGCGATTCCTGCTCCAATCATACAGCAAATTGTGTCGTTCATGGTGTCCACAAGACCCGCCGGCTGAATTGCCTTTTCGGACACATGGTTCACAGATGCATGAATTTTCTGCCAGCGCTGGGCGTTTCCATGAGTCAGACAATCATTTATATATTCCATAACTTCCCATATTACGTGGAGAGTCATGGAGAACGTAAATCCAAACAGAAGTATTATGGCCTTTCTTGGATCAGCATTTGTCTTAACGATTGCCGCTCCAAATCCGGTAAAGCCAACACCAGATAGAAAATGAATAGTCCGGTCCCACCACCAATACCGATCATAATAACCAATACAGTCGCCAAGATATAATGCCATGAATAAAATGATCAGGTAGATAATGGTGCTAACCGGACCGATGACTATTCCCATCAACCAGGCTGACACTTCAGGCAGAAAAGACAATGCAAGCACCAGTATGAGAGAACCCATAATTTTATATTCTTGTTTTATTAAATAGTAAAATGCAAAGGCAATTGAGAAACAGCGAAAAACAAACTGAAATAATATCATAATATTCATAAGGTCACCTCAAAATGAAGTATGTACGATTGCAGGAGGAATATTCAATTATGGTCTTAAATGCAAAGGAGACTGCTTTTATAACTGACTGGTATTAAAAGCAATTTCCGGTACATAAAATGATATGATCCCAGTGTATAGTAAAAGTGAGAGTGAGTTGGCATGAATTATGAAAAAATGAGTGCTTGTGAAAAGCGGGAGGCCATAGAACTCCTGGGGATCGCAGTAGCAGCAGTATTATTAGTGTATTTACTCGTAGCTTTTTACTTTACCAGTCATTTCTTTTTTTCTACGACTATAAACGGCGCGGATGTGTCTCTAAAAAACGAAAAACAGGCGGATCAAAGTATAAGAAGATACGCTGAAAATTATAAACTACTTCTGATTGAACGTGATGGTAAATCTGATGAGATTACCGGACAGGAAGCAGGATTGGAATATAAGAATAAAACATATGTTAAGGAAGCACTTATTGAGCAAAAAGCACTTCAATGGCTAGGATCATTATTTAAAAAACAGGAGTTTTATGCAGGGAATCTATTTTTATATAAGGAGAACAAACTGAATTTAACATTGAATCAGTTAAACTGCTTTAAGCAGGTAAAGATAGAACCTGAAAATGTGTCCTATCAATACACCGACGGACATTATCAAATGGTGAAGGAAGTTTACGGCAATCATATTGAAAAAGAAAAATTAAAAGCAGCTGTGCTAGACTGTCTTTTAAAAGGTGAAACAAGACTTGATCTGGAAGCGAACTCCTGTTACATAAATCCCGTATATACCATGAATTCTCCCAAAACCTTTAAGACTTTCCGATATATAAATAAATGCACCTCTACTCATGTCACCTACCTTTTTGGCAGTAAAAGAGAAGTGGTCGATGGGAATGTGATACACAACTGGATTAAAGTAGATGAAAATCTGGATATTGTACTGGATAAAGATAAAGTTGGGGCTTATGTGAAGTCAATGGGAAAGAAATATGATACGATAGGCGTAAAAAGAAGTTTTAAAACCTCTCTTGGAGCAATGGTAGAGATAGAGGGGGGAATATATGGATGGAAGATAGATCAGGAAGCCGAAACAGCGGCGCTGGCAGAAAATATCATCTTTGGACGAATTCTTATAAGAGAACCAGCTTATGTTCAAGAAGCGGTAACCAGAGTTGGGAATGAAATCGGAGATACTTATGTGGAAATAAATATAACCAGACAGCATATGTGGTTCTACAAGGACGGCAAACTCATAGCCCAGGGTCCGGTAGTTACCGGAAATCCAAATAGAGGAAATGCTACGGTGACCGGAGCTTACATGCTTAATTATAAACAGGAAGGCGCAGTGCTGTCAGGCCCAGGCTACGAGGCCGGTGTTCAGTACTGGATGCCATTTTACGGAAATATCGGAATTCACGATGCGAAATGGAGGCGTGCATTCGGTGGAGAGATTTATAAAAAAAATGGTACTCATGGCTGTGTGAATGCCCCCTATTATCTTGCGAAAATAATATACGAATATATAGAATCAGGTATCCCTATTATTTGTTATGAGGAAGAAAAATAAGTATATTTAATCTCTGATTAAGAACAATTTTATTCTATATGGACTTCCAACCCGGTCTATGATAAAATGCAACTGGCGTATTAACGCTTTAACTTCATTTAAGACAAAGGGGATAAAGATGGCTAAATTATATTTCAGATATGGGGCGATGGGCAGTTCCAAAACAGCAAACGCATTGATGACCAGATATAACTTTATAGAAAAGGGAAAACTGGTATTGCTGGTGAAGCCGGACATTGAAACCAGGGATGGGATTAACAAGATCAGATCAAGGATTGGCCTGGAGGCTGAATGTATTGTATGGTCTGAATTGGAGGAATATGATTCAGAGCAGCTGAAAAAATTTGATGTTATAATCATAGATGAAGCACAGTTTCTTACAGAAGCAGATATTGATAAGCTGGCGTATATCGTAGACCAGTATGAGATTCCAGTTTTTTGCTATGGCCTTCGAACAGATTTTACTTCTCATCTTTTCCCGGGCTCCAAACGGCTCATGGAACTGGCTGATGATATCTCGGAATTAAAGACAGTCTGTTGGTGCGGCAACCGCGCAGGAATGACTGCAAGGATTGATGGAAGCGGAAGAGTTGTAAGAAACGGAGAACAGATCTTGATGGGCGCAAACGACAAATATGTATCTCTTTGCCGGAAACACTATAATGAGGGAAAAATTAAGCCAGACTAAGATCTGGATATTAATCCATTATTCTTTAAATAAGTGATATAAGCTCCTGATATCAGGATTATAGGAGCCTGCATTAAGCAAAATTAAGGTTTCTTCCAATGCGGAAAATAAAGGAATAAAAACAACCCAAATAGGAATATATCCAAGCATAACAGCTGCCGGACATGCAAAAAAGAAGATTATTCCGGACAGCTTATTTCCAATAGTATGTAGGATACCGGGCATACCAAATTTTTTTCTTGTGATATGAAGGTTAAAAAAACGGATCAGCACGATCAGGATTGATCCTAAGATAATGGGTGGCGGTATGATTAGTCTGTAAGAAAGCAGCATTCTGAAAAAAGCGGAAAAGAAGAATATGAAATCTGCCAGGCTGTCCAGTCTGGCGCCTGTTTTGGTTTGCAGATGAAACTTCCTGGCAAGGAAGCCGTCAAGAACATCGCTTACACCGCATACAAAATATATCATGAGAAAAAGGATCCAGTTATCTGTTATAAAAAATAAAAGCACAGACAGGATCAGGCGCACCAGTGTAATATAGTTTGGAATGTTTTTCATAGTAGTCTCCATAGCAGGGGAAATAACTGACATCATAACTATGGCACAGAAAGCTTTCATTGTCAATTAATATGGATAAACGATATCCTGATGGTATTATAGGATGTCGTTTATCCATCTGTATTAATATCCGGATATTAACAAATGCCTATTCCCAGCGGAAGAACCGGAGGGAGAGGGCGGTACATAAGATCGCAATAGCAATCATGAAAAAAACAGGGACGGCTGATTCTTTTACAGGAGATCCAAGTGCTGCAGCTTTTAGTAGCTTAATTCCCTGGGTAAGAGGCATGATATCTGAGAATTTTTGAAGTGCAGGCGGCATAATTTCATAGGGGAGCGTAGCCCCGGAAAAAATAAGCATGGGGAAATAGAGAATGCTGGCGGCTGCGCTGGCTGTTTTTATATCTGGGGCAATTCCTCCCACTAAAAGCCCGATGCTAAACATGGATATCATCACCAGCAAATATGCGGCTAAAAACGTCAAAATGGAGCCATTTAAATGAAATCCGAAAAATATTGCTCCTGCAGCGTAGACCAGAATGAGGGAGGCAAAGGAATACAGAGCATAAATAGATAGTTGTACAGCAAGTATCAGCACAGGGCTTGCCGGTGTTACCTTAAAACGCTTTAAAATATGTTTTTTTCGGTAATCGGATACAACAAGAGGCAGCCCCATGACTCCTCCTGCACAGATTGCTATGGTTGATACTGCTCCAAAAGACTGTTCCACAAAGGTATAACCAGCGCCGTCAAATGCAGGTTTGTCTTTGTAGATAATTCCCAGAAGAATAAAGACTATGATTGGCATACAGATTGCAAAAATAAACATATCCAATCCGCGAAGTGATAATTTACATTCCGTTTGAAACAGCGTTCTAAATGCTTTCATTCTCTTTTTCCTCCTCTGTGAAATAGAAATATGCATCCTCCAGTTGGTCATAAGGACTGTTTAATATGGCTTCTTTTACGGTTCCCTCAAAAACTGTTTTTCCATTTTTCAGAATCATAATCTTATCGCACAGCATTTCAACTTCGTCCATAAAATGGGAAGTCAGAAGTACAGTTAACCCGTCTTCCTTCAATTTGAGAATACGATTCCATACATCACGCCGTGCCCGGACGTCGAGCCCTGTAGTCAATTCGTCTAAAAATATGACTTCCGGATCTGGAATGAGAGCCAGCACGATAAACAGGCGTTGCTTTTGCCCACCGGATAAATCGTTTACCATAACTTTAAACTTGTCAGAAAGTCCGAACTGATGCAGCAGAAGTTTTGGGTCTCTGGGCTTTCTGTATAAAGAAGCGGTGACTTCGCAAAGCTCGGATACACGGATTTTGTCTTGATAACTGGTTTCTTGAAACTGGACACCCACCCGTTCAAATAATTTTTTTCGGTCCTTGCAGGGATTCATTCCAAGAATCACTGAAGTTCCGAAATCTGGTTTTCTGGTTCCAAGAATACATTCCAATGCTGTACTTTTCCCCGCTCCGTTGGACCCCAGCAAACCGAATATTTCTCCTCTGCCGACGGATAAGTCAAACTGGTCAAGGGCCTTTAAGCTGCCATATGATTTTGTCAGTTTTTCTGCTTTGATTGTAAATTCCATTGTGTTTTCCTCCTTTTAATGATAAAAAGAGAATAACACCAGAACAAAGTCTGGTGTTATAATGTAGCGTTTGAAGGATAAAGTTTTTTCATTTTCCTCAGTTGGGTTTCCATGGCTTTTGCAAGTATTTCTGCTTCCGAAAGAGAGGTGAGGAGCTTATCACAGACAGAAATAATGTCTTCCGTCTCTGTCGGAGTGTCAATAACCAGCCGAATATCAGTACCGGGACTTTGGGTAAGAGCATTGAGCATACGAAGAATTGCCGAAAGTGAGTAGTTTGCGCAGCGCAGTGAACGTATGATTTTTAGACGGATAATGTCTTCTCCGGTGTAGATGCGATAGCCATTCTGCCTTCGTTTTACTAAAAGCAGTCCATTCAATTCCCAGTTTCTTAACGAATCCATGGAAATATTCAGATAGTCTGCAGTCTCTTTTCTTGTATAAATTCTATTTTCCCATTCTTCCTGGTTCCCGGATAGCAATTTTTGCGTAATTTCAATTGCTTCCTCTGAATTTCTCCGTTCTTTTTGTACCTGCCTTAAATAGTTCCCTGCCATGCGAAGAGCACTGTCGTAATTTAGAGAGGCAGCTTCTTTTATAATATCTACAGCCTGCTTTCTCAGACCGTTTTGAAGAATTTCTGCTTTTAATGCCATTCTTGCAAATTTTATCTGTTCCAGATGCAGATCTGTAAAGACGCGGTATCCATTGGGAAGGCGTTCCGGTTTTGTAATCAGATTCAGTTCCTCATAAAGCCGTACTGTGTTTGGATGAATTTCTGTTTTATATGCAACTTCAGCTGTTCGATAAGTATTCGTAAGCGCTGACACCTCCATTCTGCAGCCATATTATAACACAGATGGAAAGTCTGGTGCTATAGTGGAGGGTTTATTGTTTGGAATACATCTGCTCAATGGCATGAATCTGAGTGACCAGCATTGAATTGCAGGGGGCGGAGATTTTGTACTGGCTTCCCAGACTGGCAACAACGCCGTTTATCCGGTCAATTTCCGTCAGCCGTTTATTCTGTCTGTCCTGATACATGCTGGCAAATCCATTGGCGTCATTTTCACATACTTTTGAAACTACCAAAAGTGCGTCTTTTCTGTCAAGATAAGTTCCGTCTGCCTCTGCAATCAATACACACTCATAAACAATTCGTTTGCATAAATCCCATAGATAAGGATTCGTATAGATTTCTCCGATCCGGCACTGCATCAGAGTACTTAAGGCGTTGATGCCGCAGTTTATAACTAGCTTCTGCCAGAGGACGTACTGGATGTTCTCCATAATATTTACGGTAAGCCCGCTTACTTCCAATGCCTGAGCCACTTTTTTTACATCCCGTAAGGATTCTTCACAAGGAAGATCAGGACCGATGTTAGTAGGGCCGCAGCCGGAATGATAAAATTTGCCTAATTCAAGGGAAACACTGTTGTGACTGCTGGTACCCACAATAATCCGTTCTCTGGGGACAAACTGTGCGATGTCCCGGTTATTGCCGGCACCGTTTTGAAGTGTCATGACAATGGTGTCCGGCCCGAAAAGTGACAGGTTGTTTTTCATGGCTTCATAGGTATGAATTCCTTTTACAAAAACAATAACCAGATCCTGATAACCAAGACTGGTTCCGCTTAATGCTGCTTTTGTCTGAAAGTGTATTTCTGTATGATCATGGCTGACTTTAATCAAGCCATTCGTATTGATCTGTTCTACTAAGGGAGCGTAGCTGTCAAGCAGTGTAACTGAATGAAAGGGAGCCAGATAGCTGGCATAGAGGCTGCCCATTGCTCCGGCGCCAAGAATTGCTATGTTCATTATGTCCTCCGTTATAGGTATGTTTTTCTTGATTTTACCATGAATTATTTTCTTAATATAATGCTGAAATTTCAATAGTATCATGAAAGATATTCATGTATAATAAGAAAAGATTGAAGCAGAAAGGATTATCATATGGATATAAATAAATATATTCTGTTTGTAAAAGCAGCAGAAACCGGAAATCTCTCCAAGGCGGCAGCACAGCTTAGTTATTCACAGACTGCGGCCAGCCATATGATTTCTTCCATGGAAGAAGAACTGGGGATCAAGCTGCTTTACAGAGGAAGAAACGGAGTATCCTTAACCGAAGAAGGAGAAAGAATCTATCCCATAGCAAAGGAACTGACAGAAAAAGAAGACATGATAAGACAGCTGGCAGGAGAAGAGAATATACAGCATGGAAAGATCCGTATTGGTGTGATCACAAGTGTTGCGGTTAAGTGGATGCCTCAGATGATTATTGAATTCAGAAAGAAATATCCTCTGGTGGATCTTTATATGAATGATGCCATTAATTACGAGATCATGAAAGACTGGTTTTCCAAAGATGTAATTGATTGCGCAATCACGGCAGAATCAAGCAGGAAAGAGAATGAAACTCCGCTGGTGAAAGATCCCTATTATGTTATACTGCCAAAGGATCACCCTCTTTGTGCCTGTGAAACCATTACACTCACGCACTTAAAAGGGGAAACCTTTGTTATTCCCAGCGAAGGGACCAGCTATTCAGTAGGGAAGATGCTTCGCCAGGCTAAGGGAAATTTAGTGGAGCACAGTGGATTTTTAAGCGACCAGGCAGCCATAGCCATGGTGTGCGGAGGCTGTGGAATCAGTATTTTGCCAAAACTTGTTCTGGATTCTTACGGTTGTGGCGGCTATGTAAGAAGAGCTCTGGATCCGGATGTTTACCGCGTTATATATTTTTGTGTGCCTTCCGGAAAAACCCTCCGTCCAACAGTCAGAATATTTTCAGCCTTTGCAAGAGAATGGGTAAAAGAGAATGCAGAAAATGTAATTCTTAACTAATATACAGGTATATTCTGACAGCATTTCACCAATCCTAGAAATCAGACGGGAATAGAGATCTTTCATAACCAAGTGGAAAGAAAAGAGGAATGAGCATATGAGTAAGACAAAAGGGATTGCAGCTGAATTTAAGGAATTTATTCTCCGTGGAAATGTCGTGGATCTGGCAGTCGGCGTAATTATTGGCGGAGCATTTCAGGGGATTGTAAGTTCCCTGGTTAAGGACGTTATCTCTCCCTTAATTGGAGTAATAACAGGGGGGGTGGATTTTTCCAATCAGTTTCTGTTGCTTTACAAGGCTCAGGAGGGTGCAGCTGTTCAGACACTTGCAGAGGCTCAGGCACGGGGGCCGGTATTTGCCTATGGCGCCTTTATTACTTCTGTAATTAATTTTCTTATCATGGCTGTGGTCATATTTCTTATTATAAAGGGTATTAATGTTTTAAGAGGAAGTAAACCGACAGGAAGCACAGCTGCTGCAGAAAATAAAAACTGTCCTTTTTGCTATCAGCCCATTAATCCAAAGGCAACGCGCTGCCCTCACTGCACCAGTCAGCTGGATTCTAAAAATCAGACATCGTAAAAAAGAATGATGATTTCTGTATCACATACTGAGATCATCATTCTCTTTTTGTTGTTAAGCGGATAAATTTATAAAAATTCATAGAGACGATTAATGAGATTGTAAACATCCAGGATGCCGTAGCCCCAGATATTGTTTGGATAATGATAGGAAGGGCTGCGCTGTGCACTGCGAATCAGAAGTTTGTTCGCCTGTTCTCCTGTGATTGAAGTGAAATTTCCTTTCCCTTCTGTCCATTCAAACAGGATTGCCATTGCACCGGCAGCCTGTGCCGCAGAGGCACTGGTGCCTGTTAATGTTGCGTATTGACCATTTGGAACAGCACAGGTGATGCTGTAGCCAGGGGAGGCGACTTCAGGCTTAATCAGTCCGCTTCTTGTGTATCCTCTGCTGGACTCGTTAAGAATATTACCAGTCTGCTGATTATAGGCGGTTACTGTAAACGCATTTCTGGTGTTTCCGGGTGATGTAATGGTTGTATCCGGGTCCGGGCTGAGAAAAAAAGTGCTTTCAGAAATTAAGTTTCCTGAAGGAAGCCAGGCATGAAAAGAGAAACGATCGTTTTCCGTACTCCTTAAATGGATGTTCCATGTTCCAGGAAGGGGATTCTCAAAGCGCAGCAATATCAGCTGGTCTCCGCTTTGCTGCTCGAACGTCATGTTGTTAATCCAGAGTATGCTCTCACTTTGCTGAAACTGATATTTTGTGCACTCACTAAAGGAAGGGTCGGTTTGAGGAACCTTTTCCATGTTTGGAGAAGTGACCTCAATAGAAAGCTGCCCTGGTGTTTGGGGCCATATTTCCATGGCAAATTTCGTTTCGCCCTGACCGACATTCAACTGAAAATCCCTCGTATAAGGAAGGGAAACTACAGAATTAAAATGATGTCTGCCGTTATTTCCCTCGTTCCCAGCAGATGTAACGATTCCGATTTCGGGTATTTGAACCAGATCATCAATGTATCTGGATAAGACGCCCTTGCCGTCATGCCCTCCCTGGCTGGTTCCCAGCGCAAGGCAGATAACAAGGGGACGTTTTAGCTTTTGGGCAAGGATTACCAGATAACGGATTCCAAGTATAATGTCACTTTCCTGATAACACAGCCTGTCATCGGGGATTGCATAGAGCATTTTTAGATTTTGCTTGGCGTCCTTTAGCTTCACAACTGCTATTTCGGCACTTGGAACGATTCCCTGGAATGGAGGTTCGTTACTTTGACTTCCGGCAATGATACTTGCAACAGCAGTTCCATGACCTATTAAATCTTCAGTTGGTACTTCCAGAGAAGGGTCACTTGAACTTAGAGCATTGTTGATGGCGGCTCTTGTATATTCCGTACCAAATGTAAATCCCTGGGGAGAAGTACCGCTTTGAATGGTCTGGTCCCAGATCGATATAATCTTTGTTGTTTTATCCCTGTTTAAGAAAGCAGGGTGCTGATATGAGATTCCCGTATCGACGATCCCTATGATAGTTCCCTGACCTGACAAGTTAAGATCCGGGACTTGTTGGACAAAACGCAAAGAAGGAGCGTTATGCCTGCCGATGATAGAAGTAAGTGTATAGATAGAAGGGAAGAAATGATAGGGATTCACTCCCAGATCACAAAGGTCTTTATTTTTTTTTGATACATGGAGCAGGGAAAAATATCCATTTAAAAGAGTGATATCATCACCAGAGCCGAAATTGGGTACCATGAAATTATTAATTATCATATCATAATAATTATTGTCCAGTATTTTTCCCATAAAGAGTTCTCCTTTATTCCGATTCTCCAGGCATATGTTATATCTTATGCGCAAGTCATTCTATTATGATTGGTTCCTTTCCAACACAACTCATAATAAGGACCTTTTTGCATAAGATATATCATATGTACCCCAAGTGATAGACAGGGAGGCCTGCTTATGCAAAAAATACTGGATGAAAATTATTATGATATCATTATCAGCAACGTGATGAGATCCACTTATGATACAGGAGATAATATTACTTATATGAATTTAAGACATTCACTGGCTCACATACCAATTCCCAGTAACCCTCCCGATCCCTGCGATCTAGGAACTTATCCATATAATGCATTTCCATCTGTTCTGACCCTCAGTTCTACGGTCAGTCTTGAAAAATCAGGAATTGGAACGGTTCAGAGAAATCCATATCTTGCGCTGTTTGGCAGGGGGGTTTTAGTGGCAGTCATTGATACGGGTATTGACTATCAGCACCAAGCGTTTCTATACAATGACAGAACGACGCGCATACTATCCCTTTGGGACCAGACGATTCAAACTGGAAACCCACCAACAGGTTATACATATGGGACGGAGTATACCAGGGAACATATTAATGTGGCTCTTAGGTCAGAAAATCCCCTGTCCATTGTTCCGTCTGAAGATACCAATGGGCATGGCACCGCAATAACCAGTGTTTTGGCAGGGAAACCAAATGCAGCCCAATCATTCAGCGGTGTGGTACCGGAAGCTGATTTAGTGATTGTAAAGCTGAAACCGGCAAAGAATTCGCTGAAACAAATATTCTTTGTTCCGGAGGATGTTGAATGTTATCAGGAATCCGATTTAATTATCGGAATCAGTTATGTAACAGAGCTTGCCAAGAGACTGAACCGGCCCATTGCTGTGTGTATCGCTATGGGAACTAACCAATCAAGTCACGATGGACGTGGAGCAACCAGCTATATTACAAATTTTCTGGCTGAACAGCCACAGACCGGAATTATAATCTCTGCAGGAAACGAAGGAAATAAACGGAGACACTATTTTAATAATACGGTTGCAGACCCATTTTTAAATGAATTTGAAATGAGGGTGGGAGAAAACGATAAACTTTTTTCCCTGGAACTCTGGCCGTTTGCACCGGCAAGGCTTTCTGTTGAAATAACAGTGCCAAACAGAGAAACCACCGGACAGGTATTTCCTACGCTTGGCGAATGCAGGAGATTTTCTTTCGTATTAAATGAAAGTATCATATGGATAAATAATTATATTTTTGAAGAAGAGACAGGAGATCAGCTGATCCTGATCCGTTTTCAGAATCCAATTCCTGGTATCTGGACCATTAAAGTGCAGAATCTGGAAAACGAAGCATTTTCTTTTCATGCATGGCTGCCATCGGGTAATCTGAT
>JAQSYE010000254.1 GCA_029256305.1 Lacrimispora sp.
AATAGTCAGGACGGAGAGACTGTCATCACCTTCTCCTATGTTCCTGTTGCAAAACTGGAAGCCCCGGAAAAGGCAGGCTGGAGTGATGCTGCAAAAACCAAAGCATCCTGGAAAAAGGTTCCTTTCGCTTCCAGATACCAGGTTGTTCTTTATCAGGAAGGCGGAATCTGGATTAAAAGCCTGACAACATCTTCAACATCAGCAGATTTGCTTCCTTATATGAGCAGCGGTAATAAATACTTTTATACAGTAAAGGCCATTTTAAAGGGTTCCTCTGAAGATGATTATTTAAAAGAAGGAGATATCACTACTTCTGATGATTCTGTAGTTCAGGAACTGGGAGAGACTTTAGGTGTATGGGCAACTTATCAGGACGGTAAGAAATACCGTGCAGAAGATGGCAATTATGTGACTGATGGCTGGAAGATGATCAGCGGTAAATGGTATTATTTTAAACAGGATGGCTATGCTGTAATCGGTTGGCAGAAGGTTGATGAGAAATGGTACTATATGGACTCAGAAGCAACTATGAAAACCGGTTGGCAGGAGCTGAATGGCATATGGTATTACTTTAATACCGACGGAGATATGGCGATCGGATGGATTCAGCCTGTTCCCGGAAAATGGTATTATTTAAGCGGTGACGGAAGCCTGGCTATGAATACAACAGTAGACGGAAATTATAAGGTTAATGAATCAGGCTTATGGATACAATAAAGCAGATAGATGGTATGGATGGAAGCATCTGTACCATCTATCTGTTTTTCTTAGATTCAACCATATTATCATCAATTATTGCCTTTAATCCTTTGTTTTTGCAAAAGATACTTGCCGACGCTTGACTGTTATGCAATATTCAACTAAAATTATGTGGCATACGGGTGTATCACTTTTAAAGAAAGGCTTGCTATGGGAATAATAAAAACGTCTAAGCTGATATTTGATTATATCAGAAAAGATGAAGAAGAAAATATTGAAGAAATTAAACGCGCCATTGACGATGTGAGCCTGGATCTTGAAAAGGGACAGTTCATTGCAATCCTTGGCCATAACGGATCAGGTAAATCTACCTTTGCAAAACAGCTGAATGCCATACTGCTGCCCACGGAGGGTACGGTTTGGATTCAGGATTTAGATACATCCAAGGAAGAAAATCTTTGGGAAGTCCGCAAAAAGACAGGAATGGTTTTTCAGAATCCGGATAATCAGATCATAGGAAATATTGTAGAAGAGGATGTAGGATTTGGCCCGGAGAATCTTGGTGTGCCTACAGAAGAGATCTGGAAACGGGTGGACGAAAGCTTAAAAAGCGTGGGAATGGGCGCATACCGCTTAAAGTCCCCTAACAGGCTGTCTGGCGGTCAAAAGCAGCGAGTTGCAATAGCCGGTGTAATGGCCATGAGACCCCAGTGTATCGTATTAGATGAGCCCACAGCCATGTTAGATCCCAACGGGCGCAAAGAGGTTGTCAAAACGGTTCATGAACTGAACCGGGATGAGGGAATCACAGTTCTTCTCATCACCCATTACATGGAAGAGGTAACAGGCGCCGACAGAGTGATTGTTATGGATGAAGGCAAGATAGTGATGGATGGCACACCCCGTGAGATATTCTCACAGGTGGAGACGCTTAAGTCCTACCGGCTGGACGTGCCCCAGGTTACAGAGCTTGCATATGAACTAAAACAAAAGGGTCTTGATCTGCCTGACGGGATATTGACACTGGATGAGCTGATGCAGAACCTCTTACCACGGTTTGCTGAGCGTTTTCCCGGAGAAGTGATTCTGGAGAACGGAGGAAGCCATGGCAATTAAAGCAGAGCATATTGATTATATATATGGGAAAGGCACAGCCTTTGAACAGCATGCATTAAAGGATGTGAACTTAGAGATACAGGATGGGGAATTCGTGGGCCTGATCGGCCACACCGGTTCCGGTAAATCCACCTTAATTCAGCATTTAAACGGACTGCTCCGTGCTACAGATGGAAAACTGTATTATAATGGAAGCAATATTTATGATGCAGGCTATGATCTGCGGGCTCTGAGAAGCCATGTGGGGCTGGTATTTCAGTATCCGGAACATCAGCTTTTCGAGATTGATGTATTTACTGATGTCTGCTTTGGACCTAAAAATCAGGGACTTAATAAGGAAGAAGCGGCCAAACGGGCGAAAGACGCACTTACTATGGTAGGGCTTGATGAAAGCTACTATAAACGGTCGCCCTTTGAACTTTCCGGAGGTCAGAAAAGGCGCGTTGCAATCGCTGGCGTTCTCGCCATGAATCCAGACGTTCTGATTCTTGATGAGCCAACAGCCGGACTCGATCCAAAAGGAAGAGATGAGATTCTGGATCAGATCAAGCGGCTGCACGAGGAACGAAACATGACAATCGTTCTGGTATCCCACAGTATGGAGGATGTGGCCCGGTATGTGGACCGGATTCTTGTCATGAACCAAGGAGAAAAAGTATTTGATGATACACCAAAGGAAGTATTTCAGCATTATAAGGAACTGGAATCGATGGGCCTGGCAGCTCCTGAGATCACATATGTGGTTCAGACGCTGAAATCCCATGGTGTTCCCATTGATACCAGCATTACAACAATAGAAGAAGCCAGAGACGAGATTTTAAGGCTTCTGGGAAAATAGACAGGGAGATATTATGCTGAAAGATATTACATTAGGACAGTATTATCCGGTAGAATCCATTCTTCATAAGCTGGATCCCCGGACAAAGCTGTTTGGGACCATGGTTTTTATCATATCCCTATTTATTGCAAATGATATATGGGCTTATTTAATCGCCACTGTATTTCTTGCAGCGGCCATTAAGCTCAGCAAAGTTCCTCTTAAATTCATGGTCAGTGGCTTGAAGGCAATTGTGTTTCTTTTGCTGATCAGCGTCAGCTTCAATCTGTTTCTGACACCTGGAACGGCAGTTGTGACTTTGGGATTTTTAAAGATTACCAAAGAAGGAATTAAGGTGGCTGGATTTATGGGAATTCGGCTGATTTATCTGGTCGTAGGATCTTCTATCATGACACTGACGACCACTCCAAATCAGCTGACCGACGGTCTGGAGAAGAGCCTTGCTTTCTTAAACCGTTTCCGTGTACCGGTTCATGAGGTATCTATGATGATGTCCATCGCGCTGCGATTCATTCCCATTTTGGTGGAGGAAACAGATAAGATCATGAAGGCACAGATGGCAAGAGGCGCGGACTTTGAGACAGGGAACCTGATTCAAAAGGCGAAAAATATGATTCCCCTTCTGGTACCTCTTTTTATCTCTGCATTCCGCCGTGCTACAGACCTGGCTATGGCAATGGAAGCCAGATGCTACCGGGGCGGAGAAGGCCGGACGAAAATGAAGCCGCTTAAATATGAAAATCAGGATAGAGTCACATATCTGGTGTATTTTCTCTACCTTGCTGTCATCATAGGTCTCCGGATCCTGAGAGCGCAGAGCTTTTAAGAACAAAGGAGGATTTATGAAACGGGTTAAGATGATCGTCGCTTACGACGGAACCAATTACTGCGGCTGGCAGATTCAGAAAAATGGGATCACCATTGAGGAAGTTTTAAACCGTACTCTGACAGACTTATTAAAGGAGCCAGTCATTGTGGCAGGTGCCAGCAGGACAGATTCCGGAGTGCACTCGGAGGGAAATGTGGCAGTCTTTGATACGGAACACCAAATGCCTGCTGACAAGATCTGCTTTGCCTTAAATCAGAGGCTGCCGGATGACATTCGGGTGCTTCACTCTGAGGAAGTTCCGGGAGACTTCCATCCCAGGAAGCAAAACTGTGTTAAAACATATGAATATAAGATTATGAACCGGAAGATTGAATCTCCCACTATGCGGCTGTACAGCTATTTCTGCTATGTTCCCCTTGATGTGGAGAAGATGAAAGAGGGCGCGGCCTATCTGGTTGGGGAACATGATTTTAAAAGCTTCTGCACTGCCAGAGGGCAGGCTGAGGAGACCGTGCGGACTATTTACAGTCTTGAGATATTAAAGTCTGAGGATCTCATAACAATCCGGATTAAGGGCAATGGTTTTTTATATAATATGGTGAGAATCATTGCAGGAACACTGATGAAGGTGGGCATGGGAGCCTTTTCACCCCAGCATGTGGAAGAGATAGTAGATGCCAGAGACAGGAATGCAGCAGGACCGAAAGCTACGGCGAAAGGTCTTACTCTGGTGAACCTTGAGTATGAAAAAGAACTTGAGAAAGAAATTAAGGGTGAGAATAAGGAGTGGAGCTATACTCTTTATCAGGATCGTATTCCCTCTCATAAGGAGGCGAGCCTGCTGATTCACAGATGCAGGGATGAAGATTTTGAACGGCTTCTGATCCGCGTTGTGCATCAGGCGGTGAGAAATGGAGCTCATACTGTATTGGTAAAGGATGAGGAACGAGAAGGTCGGATTATTCCGGGGAGAGCATATGGATTTTACAGTTTTCACCCGGACGAAGTGGTAGATGGATGGATGGTAACTGGAAGTCAGCTCGCAAAGCCTTGATTTTAAAGGAAAAAAGCCTTGGTTTTACAGGAAAAAAGGTTGACACACAGGTAGAAATGTAATATAATGTATAACTGTGACGTTAAACGAAAATGTTCAAGCCAAGCCCCGGAATGAGCATTTTGTAATATAACTTTTGGGAAGTTGTTTTCAGCTTTTCGAGAAAAGGTGCTGATATTTGCACCATAATGCTTAAAAACACCATAATTTACAGGAGGTTGTCCAATGAAGACTTTTATGGCTAGTCCATCAACAATTGAAAGAAAATGGTACGTAGTTGACGCTACAGGATATACATTAGGACGCTTGGCTTCAGAAGTAGCTAAAGTATTAAGAGGGAAGAACAAGCCGACTTACACACCACATATGGATTGTGGCGATTATGTAATCGTAGTAAACGCAAATAAGATCGAAGTTACCGGTAAGAAGTTAGATCAGAAGATTTACTATCACCATTCTGATTACGTTGGCGGTATGAAAGAAACAACATTAAGAGAAATGATGGCTAAAAAGCCTGAAAGAGTTATTGAATTAGCAGTTAAGGGAATGCTTCCAAAAGGACCTTTAGGAAGAAGCATGATAACAAAACTTCACGTATACGCTGGCGCAGAACATGATAACGCTGCTCAGAAACCAGAAGTTTTAGAATTCAAATTTTAAT
>JAQSYE010000024.1 GCA_029256305.1 Lacrimispora sp.
GGAAAGATAATTGCTGAAAATATGCCGATTTTCAAATTGCTGCCAAACCATCCGGAAACAATTCCAACAAGCGTGGGTCCCCCCGAACAGCCCAAATCTCCGGCTAATGCCAGGAATGCAAACATGGCGGTCCCTCCACCCCGAATCGAAGCGGCAGCCAGGCTAAACGTTCCAGGCCACATAATTCCAACTGAAAAACCGCAAATTCCACACCCGATCAGTCCAAGAACCGGATAGGGAGAGCAGGTAATTAAAAGATAGGATCCCATACAGAGAACTCCGCTGGCAGCCATCACCTTTTTAAGCTCCCATCGTTCCCCATACTGACCATAAACAGCTCTTGATATCCCCATCATAAGGGCAAACAGCATAGGACCCGCCAGATCCCCAATGGTCTTTGTTACCCCCAGCCCCTCTTCCGCAAATGCCGATGCCCACTGACTGACCGCCTGTTCACTTGCTCCTGCACAGACCATAAGAAGCATAAAAATCCAGAACAGCTTGTTTCTCATCAATGTGCCAAAGGACGTTCCTTCCTCTTCTTTTCCAAGAGAAGCGATGGGCACGCGGAAAAATAAAACCATACATACAGCCGGTACAATCGCCCAGAAAAGCGCCAGTATCTTCCAGTTTCCAATCCCAAACAAACGGAAAAACAACGTTGAAATCAGAACTACTCCCACATGTCCCCAGCAATAGAAAGAATGGAGCATACTCATGGCTTTTTCTTTGTTATCTGTGGGACACGCTTCCACAATGGGACTGACAAGAACTTCCAAAAGTCCACCGCCAATGGCATAGATCACAACTGCAAGCAGTAATCCAATCCAGGATACAGAGACTATTCCCGGCAGAACAGTCAATGAAATCAGCCCCGCTGCCGCCATAAGGTGTGCAGTAATCATGGAAATCCGGTATCCCACCCGGTCAATCAATGCAGCTGATAATAGATCCACCAGTAACTGAACACCAAAATTCACTGTAACAAGAAGTGTAATTCTGGATAATGATATCCCATACTCCCATTGAAAATACAGAAACAAAAGCGGCACAAAATTATTGACAATTGCCTGAACAATGTAGCTTAAAAAGCAGGCATAAATAGTACTTTTATAATTTTCTCTCATGCATTCGGCCCTCCCCCGTAATATGAAAGTATTATACCGCAGTTAGCAATTCAAATCTTGCAATTTACCGCCAGCTTATGGTACAATTTAGCCGATCACAAAAAGGAGAACACTCTATGCAAAGCACAAAAATACTGACCGACGAATCCATGATGGAGCTGGTCTCCCATGGTTTTACAGACTTTCCGTTTCAATACTACTACGAAGATGTGGGAAAGTTTGACAACCGCTGCATTGACTGGCACTGGCACAGGGAATTTGAACTGGTATCTGTGACTGAAGGAATGGTACATTGTTCCATCGGAAACATCCATTACATACTGGAACCCGGTGATGGTGTCTTTATTAATTCCGGTGCCATGCACCGCTTTTTATCAACTGGAACAGCAATTATACCAAATGTACTGTTTGCTCCAGAATTTATTGCCCGGGAAGGAAGCTCGATCTATGAAAAATTCATAGCTCCCTTTTTATTTTCCGGCATATCCCACTTTGTCTTAAGGGGCAAAAATCCCTGGCAAAGCCAATTGCTTACCATTTTGTCAGACCTTTACAAACTGTGTGAAGACCAGACAGAGACCTGGGAGCTGGAAGCACATACACTGGTCTGCCAGATCTGGTCCAGCCTGTTTCTGCACCGGGAGGAATTTGCCACGATGGAAAATGCAGGCGTTAACCGCCTCTCGCAGGCCCGTTTTAAGCGAATGACCCGTTTTATTGAGCAGAACTATGAAAAGAGACTGACCCTGGAGGACATTGCCCACTCGGTGGGAGTCAGCAAAAGAGAGGCACTTCGCTGTTTCCAGTGTTCCGTCCCTCTCTCTCCGATTGAATATTTAAATAAATACCGACTAAATCAGGCCAAGACCCTGCTTTTGCATACAGACCGTTCCATCACTGATATCGCAGAAAGCAGCGGCTTTGAAAGCACCAGCTATTTTGACCGGCTATATAAACGGGAATATCACATGACTCCCGGTCGCCACAGATCCGCTTTTGGGCAGGCCAATGAAAAAAAAGTTGATACCTGCCAGACCTCTTCCAAAAAGAACGCCGAGAAAAAAGAGCAGGAAATACAACAGAACCAGGATAAAGCAGATTTCACCTGCCAACCGGTATCTGACTAATCGGATCCCTTTTGCCCATTTATAAAAATAATAGGATATCAAGCCAATTCCCATGGATCCGATTAAAATCGGCATCCATGCCATGAAAAGAAGAATAAGATTCATTGTACTACGCTCCGGTACTTTCTCCTCTTATCTTCCCCCTTTTATGCCTTAATAATCCAGTTTCTGTCAGAATTGCTTATTCTTCATGATTTTGACAGAAATAAGATAAGATCCAAAAACCGCGGCCAGACTGATGAGAAACACACATGCGATCACCGGTCCTGTTGATAAAGCCGATACAGCTGCAACAGTTGATGATAAATCCAGTTGAAGTGTCTTTGCCGCCCTGGCCACAACAAAGCCGGCGGAACAGATTACTCCAATGAAGACAATCAAGACAATTCTTCCTTTTTCTGCACCGAATTTCAGCTGGATCGGAACAACGACTGCCAGAAACAGGAGGGATATAAAAAGATACAAAACCGCCATAACTACAAGTTCCCCTGTGCCTGCTCTTCCCCTTATAACATTCATTGCAACCGCAAATATGGTCACAACGATCCAGCCCATCCCCCCCGTAACAAAGCCAAATACATATTTCTCTGCTGCATATTGATTCCTGGTAATCGGAAGGGTGAATAGAAAAGCATATCCATTGTCAAATTCATCGTAACTGATGGAACTCAGTGTAAACAAAGAGAAAATCATCGTCACATAATTGATCACAAAAACAGAATTAAAATCTGCCAGAAGCATTCCTGCTGACATAAAGAAGAAGAGCAGGAAAAAGCGTCGCTGGTTTTTCAGCAAAAGTAAATCTTTTAATAACAGCCCTCTCATAACCGTTCCCCCCGTATCATCATGGTAATCACTTCATCAACACTTCCCTTTTCCATTATAATTTCTGGTTGGTTTTCCCTGTAAAAGCTAATTTTATCCGTAAGAAGACGGTAACCGTAAGCTTCTTTTTTCCTGCGGAGAATATATCTTTTATCCAGCTTCCAATCCTGTTCTTCTGTTACTTTTAAAAGACCGTAACTTCCTAAAAGCACATCCGTCTCTTCGTGGAGAACAATATTACCATGATCAATCAAATAAAGATCATCACAAAGCTGCTCCAAATCCGTTGATATATGGGAGCTGATCAGAATGGAACGGTCTCCCGGCTCCATATACTCCCGAATGGTATCAAGCAGTTCCTCTCTTGCAAGAACATCAAGTCCAGCCGTAGGTTCATCCAGGATAAGCAGTCTGGCTTCATGAGACATTGCGGCCAATACTTTTACTTTGCCCTTCATTCCGGCAGAAAGATCCTTCACCCGCTTATTCAAAGGCAGACCAGATTCTCTGCATTTTTTTATAAACCGTTCCTGATCAAAAGACTGATACAGATTCTTCATAATTCTCGTAATATCCTGAATTGTTAAATATCCGCTGAATCCCGACTCAGCCAGAACTACTCCCATATTCTGTCTGTCCTTTGGGGATAGTTGATCAAAGGGCTTTTCAAATACCGTCACTTTGCCCTGATCTAAGGAAATAAGCCCCAGCGCAGATTTAAACAACGTGGTTTTACCGGCACCATTGGGCCCAATCAGCCCAGTGATATATCCAGGCTCCAGTTTAAGAGAACAATTCAGCGTAAAATCTCCATACGTCTTCTGAATATTTTCCATTTCTAACAACATCTTTAATCCTCCAAAATTATATAAAACAAATCCGTCAGTTCCTCATCCTTCATACCGCAGCTTCTGCCCTTGCGGATTGCCGATTCCAAATCAGCCTCAACCTCTTTTTTCTTTTCTTCCAGCATAAATTCCTGACTGGCATATGCGATAAAGCTTCCCTTGCCGTGAACTGTGACAATAAAACCTTCCTGCTCTAAAATGTCATAAGACTTTTTTACTGTCAAAGCACTAATGCGAAGTTCTTTTGCCAGAGCCCGTACCGATGGCAGGTTATCTCCTTCTTTTAACGTTCCCTGCATGACTCCGCTTTTGATCTGCTCCGTGATTTGATCATACAGGGGCTGCATGGATGAATTATTTATTATTATTTTCATATCACCCCTCCTCTGCAAACAGTATATAACAGTACACAACTGTTGTCAACTGTTATATACTGTTTGCATAAGGCGCCTTCAAATAAAAAAAAGAATACACAGGCATGTCCCGTGTATCCTTCTTCTCCAAACCACTTATCCCTATTTAAGCTTTTAGCTGAAACTGGCCAATTAAGTCCTTTAAATTTTGCGCCTGCCCTGCGAGTTCCTCGCTGGAGGCGGAATTTTCTTCTGCGGATGCCGCACTGTTATCCACTTCCATGGAGATCTTCCCAATTCCATTTTCAATCATTTTTACGGAATCTGCCTGATCCAAAGAGGCTTTCGCTATGCTGCGAACCTTATCCATGATCTGGCTGCTCTCTTTGGCTACGCCATTTAAGTTACCGGCTGCCCGGTCCGCCATTACAGTTCCTTCTTCCACAGCTTTTAGCGATGCTTCAATAAGGTCGGAGGAATTCTTTGCTGCCTCTTTGCTCTGGCTCGCCAGAAGACTGACCTGACCCGCCACAACTGCAAACCCCTTTCCTGCTTCTCCGGCTCTTGCCGCCTCGATGGAGGCATTTAAGGCCAGAAGATTGGTCTGCATGGCAATATCATCGATGGTCACAATCATCTTACTAATTTCCTGGGATGTCCTTTTTATAGTGCTCATGGCAGAAACCATATCCTGCATATTCTGATTTTCTGTGGAAATATCCTGGGAAATCCGCTCCATCTCCACCTGAATCTCTCTGGTCAGTTCCGCATTTTCGCCAATCTGTTCTGCAATACGGGTGACCGACTCTGACAATCTGCCGGCAATTCCAGCCTGATTCTCGGCTCCAACTGCCAAAAAACGGGCTGACTCTGACATCTGGCTGGATCCGTCAGATACCTGATTGGCTGCTTCATTCATCTCTTCAAAGCTTCTTGAAATCTTTTCCGTGAAGCGATGCAGTGAGGATTCAATATTTTTAAAATCGCCGATAAATTCACTTGAAAAATCCACATTGAAACTGCCGCCTGCCATTTGTTCCATGGCACAATCAATCTCCATAATGTAGCAACGGATCTTTTCCATGGAAACCCGTAAGCTCTGGGCCGCCTGACCAATTTCATCATCGGATTCGTAAGCAATCACCATATGTAAATTACCTTTTGCAAACTCTCCTGCTGCATTTTGTATCTCTTTTAACGGATCAGCAATGGATTTCGTCAGACGTTTTCCCATGAGCAGTGCAATTGCAAGAGAAATCAGGGAGAAAAACGCCAGACAAATCGTTGCAACATTCTCAACTCTCTGGCTGTTTGTATATTTTGCAAGGGCTGCTTCATCTGCCTGGGACCCGGTCTTATCCAGTGCATCCGCTAATACTTCTGAAACATCGTTAAACGTCGTCTGGTAATACTCTACGGCTCCTTTTGTATCTCCTTTTTCCAACATGGAGAGCAGAACTGCAGTGTCTTTCTGGAACTCATTAAATGCCTGATCCAATGCCTCTCCGGACTGTTTATCCTTTAAATTCGCTTTGATGACTGCAATATATTTTACAATTTTCTCAAATCTTCCTTCTATTTCTTTTTTTTGCTCTGCAGTAACAGAAGCATCTTCCCGTATGGCAGCCCAAAGGATTCGTTTGTTAATGGTCTGTACATCCTTACGGATCTCCATCTGCTTTTTAGTGGTCTCATATTGAATCCGGTAAAATGTCGACATGTTATTCCCAATGTTGCGAAAACTGATCAGGGAAAATACCGAAGAAAGAAAAATAATAAAAACCAGAATTGCAAATACCCGTTTCAGCCTAGTTGAAATACTTAATTTTCCTGATTTTTTCATCTCTAGTCCCCACTTTCAATTTGTTATTGTATTTCTAACTCTATTATATCAACCCAATATCTCGAATCCAACTTAATATTTATTTAGAAAAAGAGTTGTAATCTTAACATGTTGTAAGATTACAACTCTTTATATTATAAATCGTATTCAAAACTAACTGAATTGCTGGATAAATCAAATATCATACTCTCCCCTTTGTACAGTAAAAACCGGCCCTTTAGCAGATGCTCTTCCTTGATAAAACGAGTCATCGCGCCCTGATCTGGTGCCCGAAGTTTATGGGCAAATCTTTTTTCTCCATTTTTACTTTGATTGGAAAGGAATACTTTCAAAACATAGGCTCCTTGTTTTATAATGACTGCCGTCTCCCGTTTGCTGATCACTCTGGCGCCTAAATAGGTTGCAAACCTGTATTCTCTTCCCTGATACATGATTACGCTGATACAGCCCTCAAACCGAAGTCCCAGCCATGGGATTTTGGCAATAGAAACCATAACAGAGGCATTTTCAGAAAATGCATTACACTGGATCCAAAGGTATCCCTCGGGAAATGATGTTCCTCTGTCTCCTTCGATATACCCCACTCCTCCGCCAAAATCCACAGCTGTTCCGTTTAGTCTTACCTTCCCGGACAGTCTGTGGGACATGCTGATTATCTCATGTTTGCATTCCATAAAAGGCATGAGCTGAAAGGGGCCCATAATGGGATATCGGATGGGGGTAATGGGGCCGAAGCGCACAATTCCTTTTAAAGAAAGGTCCTCCGTCTCTATATTCATCCGGACTCCTCTGCGAGAAAAAATATTCTTTCCAAGTACAATTCTTTTCTGATTCCAGTCAATAAAAAAATCTTCTTCTTTAAAATCCAGCCAGCAGGACTTTTCATTCCAAATGACCTGCACGAATGGATAGAGCTTTCCTGTCCCATTTCTGCTAAGTCCTGGAATCAGAGCCAGAACTGTGTTTTCGCTCTGCATTTTAAAGTACCAGCCAGCAAAGAATTTCTTCTTGGTTTTTACATCTGTCATTTACCAGATTCCTCCTGTCTCCATAATCTACTCATATGGTTGCCAGGTATGGGAAAACGTAGTCAGGAAATTTGCGGGATATGAAAGGATCTCACTGCACCTGCGCAATCCGGTTCACGACATCGATATTGTCCTTACAGTATGTCTGATAGACGGTCATCACAGCACTGCGGAAACGCACCTGTTCCGTCGGACTTAACTCTGTTACAATACACCCGGCTTTGGTCAGACGTTCCCTTACCTCCTGCTCACGGACGGCAAAGATCTGGCGTTCATACATTGCAGATTCTTCCCCGCATTCTTTGATTATTTTTCGGTCTTCCTCGTTTAACCGGTTCCAGGTAGCCTGGGAAGCAATCTGAAGTTCCGGTATCCGGCTATGGGCATCCAGTGTGATATATTTTGCCACCTCATAATGATTCATGGTTTCATAGGATGGCCAATTGTTTTCTGCTCCATCGATATAACCGGTCTCCAGCGCCGCATATACATCGGAGTATGCCAGTGGAACTGCCTTTGCCCCCAATGCCTCCACCACTGCCGCCATCATATCGGACTTTGCAACCCGGATTTTCATTTTCCTGATGTCCTCCACCCGCTCGATGGGCCGCAGGGTGTTATAAAAATGTCTTGCACCTGCATCATACCACGATAAGGCAACCGCACCGCTGCCTTTTAATTCATCCATAAACTCGTCTCCGATCGCTCCGTCCAGGACCTTCCACATGTGGGTTTCATCCCGGTACAGATAAGGCAGCTGCAATACGTTGAATTTGGGATTTACATCAGTCAGAGTCATAATGGATACCCGGGCAAAATCAATTCCCCCATACTGAACCTGCTCCGCTATTTCATTCTCATTTCCCATTTCTCCACCGGTAAAGACTTTTATCTTAATACGCCCTTTCGTCCTTTCCCAGACCAGCTCCGCAAATTTCTTTGCACCTTCTGTTGTGGGATAACCATCAGGCTGGTTATCGGCATAGGTAAATACATATTCCGGATTCTGGCTTTCGGAAGGGAAAAGAGCCTCCGCCGGATTCTCTTTCTGAAAAAAACGGTAAGAAGCCAAAATGATGGTGCCTGCTAAAAGGACCACTCCCCCAATTTTTATAATACGTTTGTTCATTCCTGTACCCCCAAAACGCCTCCCCTGATTACAGGGGAAGCGTCTGATATTTTATATAGTATGATCTGATTAAGGGTTAATGATACTCTGAATTTCCTTATCATCTACATTTGTCTTATCGACCAGAATAACTCCGGTATCAATAGTCTTGTCTTTTACTTCTGTTCCTTCGGCAATATGAAGAGCAGTTTTTACACCGTCATAGCCCATGTAGTACTGGCGCTGAACAACAGAAGCTACATCGTACTTTCCGCTGCGGATCATAGTCTCGATCTCTGCAGAGAAATCGAATCCAACCATGGAAATGTCATCGCGACCTGATTCTGTTAAACCAGTTACAAAACCTACAGTAGAACCGTTGTTAGGACCAAATACTGCCTTTAAGTTAGGATAAGTTGTAATGAAATCCTGGCAGAAACCAACTGCTCTGCTGATATCACCATCATTTACCTTGATATCGTTGTTTAAAACTTTCCACGACTGAGGTGCATTTGCTTCCCAATACTCATTGAAGCCTTTTACACGGTCGTTGATTGTCTGGGAACCTGTGGAACCAACCTGAATTGCAACCTGTGCCTCTTCTGTCTCAGAAATTCCTTTGTTCTTTAAGCGGCTGATCAGTTCGTCTGCTGCTGTTTTTCCAGCCTCTACGTTGTTTGTCAAGAGAGCTGCGCTGTAGTTATCGCTTTTAATCACGGTATCTACCAGTACAACCGGGATTCCTGATTTGTATGCTTCTGTAATTGGTGCATCTAAGGAAACACTGTCAAGAGGAGCGATTACGATTCCGTCTGCCTGAGCAGATACTGCATTCTGAAGAAGGGTAAGCTGTCCTTCAATATCGGATTCCAGTGCAGTTCCGATCACTACTACATTACAGCCTAATTCCTTGCCTGCCTGCTCCGCTCCAGCCTGAAGAACGCTCCAGTACTGGTTTCCAAGTACCTTTACAATAACATAAATGGTCTTTTCGCCGGATTTCTTATCGGTTTTTGCTGCCTCTGTTGTCTTATCTCCAGATGCTGCCTTGGTTGTCTCTCCTGCTGCAGTGGTTGCTACTGTTTCACTTGTTGATGTGCTGCCACAGCCTGCAAGGGCTGTAACTGCCATAGCTGCTGCTAAAAAAACTGCTGCTAATTTACTCTTTCTCATTTTCTTTTTTCCTCCTGAATTATATAGTTTTTATTTTTTCAAGCCAAAAAACCGCTTGAGTGCCCCTAAGTCTCCGCTCTTTTTTGCTGTCTGGGAAGCAACTGCAATCAACAGGATTATACCTACGATTACCTGCTGCCAGAAGGAATTGACACCGTTTAAGTTCAGTCCGTTCCGGATTACACCCATCATCAAAGCTCCGATTACTGTATTTAAAATGGTTCCTTCTCCTCCTAAGATCGAGATTCCACCAAGTACGGAAGCTGCAATTGCCTCCATCTCATATCCGTTTCCGGCAGTAGGCTGAGCACTGGAAAGTCTTGATGCTACCAGGATACCGCAGATTGCAGCGGATAAACCGGAGATGCAATATGCAAACATACGTGTTTTTACTGCATTGATGCCAGAAAGCTTTGCTGCTTCAAGATTGGAACCGCAGGCATAAATCTGACGTCCGATGCGCATCTTTGCAAGTACGACTCCAAGAATTAATGCGTATACCAGAGTGATGATAACGCTGTAGGGAAGTCCGGTTCCACCGATTCTTCCGCCTCCCAGAACATAGAACTGTTTCTGAACCTGTTCGGAAGGAATATTGGTTGTATAAAGAGGTGCTCCATTAACCAGTACGTTGGCCATACCACGGTATACCCACTGGGTTGCAAGAGTTGCAACAAACGGTACTACACCAAGTATCTCAATAAAAAATCCATTCATAATACCTGTCATAATACCCATGGTCAGACAGAGTATAATGCACAGCCACAGCGGCAGTCCCTGCATTAAAAGTGTTACCATAATAATACCGGACAACGCCATGGAAGCACCTGCTGATAAATCGTTTCCTCCGCATACAAGACAGAATGTCAGACCGCAGCCGATGATAGTATAGGTAACAATCTGCTGCAGAAGGTTCTGTAAATTAGCCGTAGCCAGAAACTTTGTCGGCTGAAGAAGCGAAAACAGAACAAACAGTCCGATCAGGATTCCGATAGAAAAGATTGCCCGGCGTGTCGCTGCATCAAGTTTCCCAAATGAGCCGGCTTTCTTCTCCTGTCCCTTTGCTTTTAAGTTCATCATTCTTAATCTCCCTTTCTATTTCCCACGCCTGATAACGTAGGCGCCGGTTTTCCTTCAAGTTTGTTATAGCCAGCTGCCAGATATAAGATCTCTTCCTGGGTGGTTTCTTTTGAATTCAGTTCTCCATTTATTTCTCCCTGATGAATGACTAAGATACGGTCACTCATTCCAAGAACCTCAGGAAGTTCTGAAGATATCATAATAATGGATACCCCCTGGTCGCTAAGCTGGTTAAACAGCTCATATACTTCATATTTGGCACCTACATCAATACCTCTGGTGGGTTCGTCCACAATCAAAACTTTAACATCGTTGCACATCCATTTTGCCAGAACTACCTTCTGCTGGTTTCCTCCAGATAAGTTACCACAGAGCTGATGGACGCTTGGCGTTTTTGTACGAAGACGCTTCACGTATTTCTCAGCATTTAAAAGTCCTGCCTTATCATCGATGAATCCGAAACGGGTAATGTTTGGAAGATGAGCCATATTGGTATTGTATTTAATATCCAGTCCAAGAGCTAAACCGTCTTTCTTTCTGTCCTCGGTAGCATATCCGATTCCATGCTTGATTGCCTGAATGACGGAATTAACCTTAATCGGCTTTCCTTCCATCAACAGCTCCATGGAATCCGGCTGATCTGCTCCGAAAATGCATCGCATCAGCTCTGTTCTTCCGGCTCCTACAAGACCTGAGATTCCAAGAATCTCACCTTTTCTCACACACAAATAATCTGCATTGACTTTGGTTCCTCTTCTGACATTTTTCGCCTCCAGAAGAATATCGCCGATTTTTCTTGTATGCTTGGGATACTTGTCCTCCAGGGAACGTCCAACGATCATATTAACAAGTTCGTCCATGGTGATTTCGTTTAAGTTCCTGGTTCCGATGTACTGACCGTCACGGATAATGGTAACCCGTTCACAGATCTGGTTTAATTCCGCCATACGGTGGGAGATATACACCATTCCTACTCCCTTTTCCTTCAGACGTCTGATAATTCCAAACAGCTGGTCAATTTCTTTTTCAGTCAGCGTCGCTGTCGGCTCATCAAGAACCAATATTTTTGAATTAAAGCTGATTGCTTTTGCAATTTCCACCATCTGCTGTTTGGCAATGCTTAAACTGCCCACCATAGCATAGGTGTTTATATCAATCCCAAGATCATCGAGAATCTTCTGTGCCTCCTCGTGCATCTTGCCGTCATCGATAAAGATTCCTTTTGTATGAGCTCTTCCAATGAAAATATTATCTGCAACACTTAAATGACCGCACATGTTTAATTCCTGCATGATAATACTTACTCCAAGCTCATGAGCTTTGGCTACAGAATCAATTACTACTTTTTCCCCTTCGATAAAGATTTCTCCTTCATCAGCCCGGTGAACACCAGACAATATCTTCATCAGGGTGGATTTGCCGGCACCGTTTTCACCTACCAGTCCCAAAACTTCTCCCTTATTTACAAATAAACTTACTTTATCGAGAGCTTTGACTCCTGGAAAGCTTTTGCTGATTCCGTCCATCCGAAACAATTCCTGTCCCATGCCATATCCTCCTCTCTGGTTTCTATACACTTCTTGTGCCTTGGTACATTATACGAGCTAACATCACCTGGATTCTATCGTAACTTTTTAGCTTTCATAGAAAATTTTTAGCTTTTTTTGTAAATAAGTGCAAAAAAACACCTGCCATTTACCAAAGGCAAGCGTTTTTTTACCAATTGTTCAAGATTGAAGTTCCTTTAATTTGTTCATTCTGTATTCAGATGGGTTTAAACCTTCCAGCCGTTTGAAGACTTTTGTAAAGTAATTGCTATCCGCATATCCCACCCTTACACCGATTTCCTTTACATTTACATTCGGTTGCTCCAGCATTTTTTTAGCCTCACCCACCCGGTATTCCGCGAGGTAAGAGGTAAAGCTCTGGCCAAACTGCTGCTTAAACATCTTGCAGAAGTAAGGCTCTGAATA
Source organism: Lacrimispora sp. (assembly GCA_029256305.1). Taxonomy (GTDB): domain Bacteria; phylum Bacillota; class Clostridia; order Lachnospirales; family Lachnospiraceae; genus Lacrimispora. The sequence continues at coordinate 12,486 of JAQSYE010000024.1, forward strand.
ACCGATCGCACGGGCTGTCTCGCTCATGGAGATCTCATTCATAAAATTGGATTTAATATATTCCAAAACCATAGAGGCCATGACTGACAGACGGCTGCTGTTTAAATCAGTTTCTTCCTCCACCAGTTCCTTCTTTTCTTCTGCATCAACCTGCTCCAGCTTTATGCCATACCCGTCCCTTTCATCAATCACCCGAAGAGCCTCTCCTACCACACTGATCACCTCTTTCTGGGAATAGGGTTTCAGTATATATTCCATTGCTCTGATTGAAATAGCCTTCTTTGCGTAATCAAACCGGTCATAAGCCGTCAGGAAGATCAGACAGCAGCTAGAACTTTCTTTGCGCATAATTTCTGCTGCCTGAATTCCATTCATCCCCGGCATGCCAATGTCCAGAATAATGATTTGTATCTCCTCTTTCCGAAAGAGTTCCACCGCTTCTATGCCGTTTCTGGCCTCATAAATCATGCAGTCCTCTCCGAATTTTTTCTGAAGCATTTTTTTAAGCACCATCCGCTCAATCATTTCGTCTTCTACTACCATCAACCGATACATCGTTTATTCACCCCTTTTTCCCGCCAAAAACAATGATTACCTCTGTTCCCTGATCCAATGTGCTGTCAATGGTCACCTTCCCATATTCGTAGTAGGAGGAAATTCTTCTGTAGATATTCCCAAGCCCAATCCCCAGACCTTTTCCTTCCGTCTCAATGGCATTCCTGATACCGGCCAGCTTTACCGGATCCATTCCCTTTCCTGTATCAGAAATCAATATATGCAACAGCTCATCCTGTTTTCTTATGCAAATGAAGATGCTCCCCCCATTCTCATTTTCGGAGATGCCATGTATGACTGCATTCTCTAACAATGGCTGCAGTATAAAAACAGGTACTTCCTCTTTATAGAGACCTTCCTCGCAATCAATATTCCAAGTAAGCCTGTCTCCGAACCTCATTTTTTGAATATACATATAATCTCTTGCTACCTTTAACTCCTGCTCCAAAGGCTCAAACGCATTGGCAGTTCTTAAGCTGTAGCGCAGGAGGTTTCCAATGGATACCAGCATCTCCTCTGTAACAGGAGCCTCTTCCATCTGTGCCATTCGGGTAATCATATTAAGAGTATTAAATAGAAAATGGGGATTCAGCTGGCTCTTAATCAGCTGAAGCTGGGCCATGGAAAAGCGTTTTTCTAAATCCGCCCGTTCCAGTTCATGCCTGTAAAGTTTTTCTTCAATCTGACGTTTTTCTTCTGTTGCCGCGATGAAATTCTTCGTAGAATGTTTCATTTTGTTAAATGCATGAACCAGCCTTCCAATTTCATCGGTCCCTTCCCAGCATACATCTGGTGAAGAAAAGTCATTCTTTTCAATCCTGCCGGAAACCGTGGCAAGCTGCATCATGATCTTCACAATATTCCCGGTAAAAAACCGAACAAATACCACCAGGATCAGGAATGCCGTTAAACTGATTGCCACTAACAGATAAGGCATTCGTTTCAGTACAGGAATACGGATCTCATAATAATCGTTGCCGCTCATTAAAACCACTTTCGTCAGCCGGGAGGCGTATTGATCCAGATATTTCTGCATGTTATAAACCTTATATAGTTCTTTTATATAATCAGGATCCCCCTGCTTCATCTCTAAAACCTTATTTCTCTGCTTTTCATAAGTTTCGTATCCGTTTATGATATTCCAGGTTACACCATACCTGTCCTCACCGATATTGCTATATTCATAAGGCAGGCTGCTTAAATACGTTTTTGTGTCCTGGCAGATTCTCTGATAGATCTGGAGATTTTCCAACGTTCTGTTTGAAATCAGACTGGCAAATACTCCCCGCTCTTCTGCCATCGATTCCTGAAATTTATAGCATGCCAGATTATCATCCATAATGCCCCTGGCATCATCGATAAAAATATAGGCAACCTTTAAATTAATAAAAATGGAAAAGCCCATGATAATTCCCACGCTTCCGATAACCATATAAAGCTTCCTGTTCAGCGTCATCTGATACCAATGAGCAAGCAGCCGTTTTCCCACTTATTTCTCCCTCCACTTACTGTTTTTATGCAATAATGCTAATTAATCTTATATGCTTCGCTATATTATGTCAATATTAATTGAAAACCATTTGCATATTGCCTCCAAAATTACAACGAATTTCTCCCAGCGAAACTGGTATGTATGATTTTACTTAAATTGGCTATTTTAAAAACTCCAGTTTTTCTATATGATAGGTTTTAATAAAAAACAATTAAATTTTTGAAAGGATGGATAACTATGAATCGTGAAAGAACGAAGAAGTTGGTATTTAGCGCTTTGATGGCAGCACTTACCACAGTAGCTACCATGGTAATTCATATACCAACTGCTACGAATGGCTATATTCATCTAGGGGATGGAATGGTTTTACTAAGCGGCATAATTCTTGGACCTCTAACCGGTGCTGTAGCGGGGGGAGGTGGTTCTATGATGGCAGATTTGATTTCAGGCTATGTATTCTATGCACCGGCTACCTTTGTCATCAAGGCACTGGCCGCTTTCTCTGGAGGATATTTATACCGCAAACTTACTCGCAACCGTCAAAAAGCACAATTTTGGGTACTGTCTTTTCTGATTGCGGGTATTGTGTCCAGCAGTATTATCACAGGCGGATATTTTATATACGAACTAATTGTGTATAACCGGTCGGCGGCTATCATTAATATTCCATTTAATCTGGTTCAGAATCTATTCAGCCTGATTGTATCCGGCGCCCTGCTTCCTTTTCTTTTACGAATTCACGAGATCAGGAGTCTGAGCCTGGAAAACGATTCGAAAATCGGTAAATGAAAAAAAGCCTGTCACCATGATAGTTCACAGTGACAGGCGCAGCCGTCCAATTTGGAATTCGTTAATCTGGCGTGTGCATCTTCCCGGAATACTCCCGAAGAATTTCCACCGACTGATGAAACTTATTTAGTTCCTCGTCCGTCATATGGATCTCCAGTATATCTGCGGCTCCCGTGCGGTTTAAAATAGTCGGAACTCCGGCAAATACATCGGCTTCTCCATATTCTCCTTCCAGTAAGGTGGATACAGGTATGATGCGGTTCTCATCGTAAAGAATCGCCTTGATAATACCGGCGCATGCCGTGGCAATTCCATAATAGGTGGTTCCTTTTCGGTTATAAATCTCCCAGCCCTCCAAGATTGTCTTCTTTACAATCTCATCTAAGTCAACATCTCCCACCAGATCTTTATTATCCTGAATGATATCATTAAAAGACTTACCTGCTACCGTTACAGTAGACCATGGTACCATCTGGGAATCTCCGTGCTCTCCCATGGAATAGGCATAGACACTTCTGGGATCCACGTTTACAAGCTCCGCTATAAAATTCTGAAGTCTGGAGGTATCTAAGGAACTTCCGGTACCGATAACCTGATTCTTTGGCAGACCGGACAGCTTATAGACGTAGTGGGCAATGATATCAACCGGGTTTGATACTACAATGAAGATCCCGTCAAAACCACTTGCCATGACTGGCTCAACTATGGTTTTCACAATTCTGGCACTGACCTCCAGCGTATCCAGTCTGCTCTGTCCTTTCTGGGGCGGTGCTCCTGCCGTGATAACAATAATATCCACGTCTGCGCAGTCTGCATAGCTGGCTGTACGCACTTTGACATTACGGTCCAGATATTTGATTGTATCCCTTAAATCAAGCACCTCTCCCAATGCTCTTTCTTCGTTGATATCAATCATTAAAATTTCATCGCATACTCCCTGTGTTACCAGACTGAATGCAGTGGATGCTCCTACCAGTCCACAGCCCACAACAGCAACCTTTGATTTCCTGATCTTCATGTGTTATTCCCTTTCCTGTTGGTTCAAAAATTTCTCATAGCGAAAACATAAGAATAGAGATAGTGCCGCCCTTGGCTCTATCCCTATCTCATCAGCGGCTTTACAGATGCTCTAAAAGTGTTTCCAGCTGCTTTGCCGTTTTGTTTAATTCCTCAATGGAATTTAGTATTTTTCCAAATTCATCCGTTTCTTTCGCAAAAATCTGATTGGATTCTGTTATCCTGGTGTTAATCGTAGTAATGGATGCATTGATACTTTTCAGCACGCCGTCTATCTGGCCGATGGATTCGCTGGTAGAAGCTGACATCTTTCTGATCTCTCCTGCTACCACGGAAAAGCCTCTTCCTGCTTCTCCTGCACGTGCTGCTTCAATGGCGGCATTCAGTCCCAGCAAATTGGACTGGGTTGCAATATCCTTTACAAAATCCAGAATGGAATCTGTATTCTTTGTGCTTTCATTGGCTTGCTTCACATTAAGAGATATCTCACCGTTCATATCCCTAAGCTGTCCAATTCCCCTGCTCACATCATTGGTTGATAAAGCTATCTGATTTGCACCATCGCTCAGCTTGTTGATCAGTTCAATTAAATTGTTCCTTTTTTCCAGACTTCTTCCCAAAGTGAGAATACCAATCACCTTGTTCCTCTCTGTAATTGGAACTGCATAGGATTTAAAAGGAACACCATACACAGTAGCTGGCACATCTTTTATAATTACCCTGCCGCAGTTTAATGCCTCCCTGATTGCACCTCCAACAGGTACAATGTCACCAGGATTGACTTGGAATTTTAAATTACTCCCATTCCAGACATGAATAAACTTCTCTGTATCGGTTAAGGCAAAGGATACATCATCATCAAATAAATTCATTAAATATGGTATAACAGAATAAAAAGAATCCAGTGTTTCGTTTCCTGTTACGGAACTGCCCATCTTTCGTAATCCCCCTTCTTTTGAATTCATCTGGTTCCTGCCCCTATGGCGCAGTCTGATGAATTCAAACACACATCTTATTTTATTACATTCCCGGTTTTCTGTCAATGAAACCGCTTTAAAATCCGCTCCAATTCCCCTGTTTCACTTCACTGATCCTTCCGAATATTCATAACATAATATTTCACCCATATATTCCCCTTATGACAACCCCTTTCGAGCCGCTCCGATTGCACCTGCAAACCTGGATAGTTCTGATGTAATAACCGGTAATTGAAACTGCACTTCCAGAGCTTTTTTTAACCCAACTAACTCTGACAGTCCCCCGGTCAGAAGAATGGGGGATTCCATCTCAATACGTGCTGCCAGGGCTGCCGTTCTGGCTGCCACTGAATTCACAATCCCTCCGGCCACTTCCTCCCGGCTTTTTCCACTGGCCAGAAGGGATACGATTTCCGAATCAGCAAACACTGCACACATACTGCTGATGGCACAGCTTTTGCCTTCCTTTAGCAGCGCTGCAAAACCTGACATGTCAACTCCCATGCGGTGAGCCGACATCTCCAGAAAACGCCCTGTTCCCGCTGCACATTTATCATTCATCTGAAATGACTGCACCTTTCCATCTTTGACGGATATCACTTTGGAATCCTGACCGCCGATATCAACCACTGTGCGGACTCCAGGAAGAATAAAATCTGCCCCCAGTGCGTGGCAGGTGATCTCCGTCACTTTTCTTTCTGCAAAATCAATTCCCACTCTTCCATATCCGGTTGCAGTAATTGATAATTCTTCTCTCTTTGCTCCTGCTTTTACAATCAGTTCATCAAGCACCGCTTTTGCTGTTTCTTTCGGATTCCATCCCGTCGGTCTCACAGTAGCTGCTTTTACCGCTCCATCAAGAAATAAAACTCCCTTACAGGCGGCCGAGCCGCAGTCAATTCCTATACTTACCTGTCCCATATCTTAAAGCATCTCCACAAATGCGCCTGCCCGGGTAGAAAGCTGCCCGATGTCAGCAGTGCTGTAATCCGTTTCCAACTGCAGGTAAGGGATGTTTCTCTCCTGCATAAACAATTTAACTGAATGTGCCTCCACCGCATAAGGGTGGCATGCCTGCAACGTCATCTCAACAACTCCGTCAATGTGAAACTGCTCACAGAGACGCTCTAAAAGTTCAAATCGGTTGGTATCCGGTGTCATGACGGCGCAGCCGATCTGAAGATAGTGATCTGCAATGTTGGTTAACGGATCTCCTTCTTCCCTGCACTGCCTGTCCATCTGCTTTGCACCGGTACAGTTTTCAAATACCACCACTACTCCGCCGGCTTCCTCAATGACCCGAACTACTTTTTCTGTCACACCGCCAATGGGGCAGCCGGTAACCAGAATGCGGGGAGCACTTGCCGGGACCGGTCTTTCTCCCGCATCATAGGCTTGTCTGATTCCCGCAATAGCGTTTCCGATCTCCTTGATCTTCTCTTCCCAGTTGAATTTAAACTGAGCCCCAAACAAGACCTGAAGCTGGCGCATTCCTGTTAAAGGGGGAGGTGTCAAAGTGCTTAACTCATAGAGTTCCTTTAAAAGCTTTCTCTCCATATTCCGTCTGCGAATTGCCTCTTGCAGCATCTCATCAGTAATGGTCACATGAAAATCCTTTTCCACCCGCTCTTTTAATCGGACCAATTCCTCTCTCCAGAGCGCCTTGGCCTGAGGTGTATTCTGCCGTTTTGGCAATTCTAAAATATGTACATTTTTGATCTTGCCAAGCAGTTCATACATCTTCACTTTTCCGTCACAAGTTGTTTCTCCAACCACCAGATCAGAGAAGTACATGTAAGGACATTTATCCGTGATGGCAAAGCCGTAGCTGGACTTGATCAGAGGGCATAAATTACTGGGGAGATCCTTTTCTGCATCAGGAATCGTCTCATCACTGGTTGCACATAAGCCTACTGTAACCAGACCTGCAGCCATGAATATTTCCTGAGGGGTATAGGTGCAGAACTGACCTACAACTCCGGTGCCGCTGTCCTTTAATTTCTTCATAGCCAGGAATCCATCCTGCCTGGCCTGGGCGAAGCTGTCAAATATCCGGGGTAACTGGGTTTTTAATTCCACCATAATTTCTCTCCATTTCGACAAGTATTGTATATTTAATCATACACTAAGACACTTAAAATGAAAACACCCATCTTTCGACAGGTGTCTATTCCTTATATTCTAAAGTTCAATTTCTTCTATGGCTTTATCTAAAAATATGATTCCGTCTAAATGCTCCAGTTCATGACAGAAGCATTTTGCCAGTTCATCTTCCCCGGTCACCATGATCTCTCTGCCGTTCTCATCCAGTGCCTCGATGGTAACTTTCTGCGGACGTATGGTCTTTACAAAACGGTCGGGAAAACTAAGACATCCTTCGATACACTCCTGCTCCCCGCTGCATCCGATGATCCGCGGATTAACCAGTTTTAACAGGCTGTCACAGTAATCAATGACTACCAGTCTTTTGCAGATTCCTACCTGATTGGCTGCTATGGCCGCTCCGTTTTCTGTATGATGCAGGGTTTCCAGCATATCATCAAGGTTCTGTCTGATTCTGTCGTCTATAAGCGTAACTTCTTTACAGCGTTTTCGAAGAATCTCATCATCATTATACCGCAGCTTCCTGACAGCCATTCTTATCCCCCCTGCTTTTATCAGCTCTTGATTTTCTTTCACTTTCTTCAAATAGAAATACATCCTCAATCGGACGTTCAAAAACACTGGCAATGTCATAAGCAAGCCATATGGATGGCTCAAACTTCTCTGTTTCAATTGCATTAATTGCCTGCCTTGAGGTTCCAACCAGCTCGCCCAGCTGTTCCTGAGTGAGTCCCGTTTCCTCCCGCAATTGCCTGATCCGGTTTTTCATATTTGTTCCTTTCTTTTTGTCACGTTTACCTTACATTAAGTATATGACATTTCAATTGTAATGTCAACCTTACACAGCAGAAATAAAGCATGAAAGGAATTCAAAAAAATCTTGCAGTAGCATAGAATAAAAACTGCTTCTGCAAGATTTTTAATTGTTTTATCTATCAGGCATTAACCTGAAATGAATAAAGAACATCCAGTGGTTTTACATGACCCGATATGGGATCTGTCATCTTTCCCAGGGCTGTTCCATTGGAAACCAGCACCACTACAGTAACCGGGTACCCCTGCTCCTGTATCCATTTCCGATCAAATTCTATTAATAACTCCCCTGCTTTTATGCAGTCTCCCTCTTTTACAAAAGCCTTAAAGCCCTTTCCCTCAAGCTCCACGGTATTAATTCCTATATGAATCAGTACTTCCATTCCATCATCGGTCTGAATACCGATGGCATGTCCGGTTGGAAAAACAGCAGCCACCACTCCGTCTACCGGAGCATAAACCAGATCTGCCTCTGGAACAATTCCTGCTCCGCCTCCCATGATTCCTTCCGAGAATACTGGATCTTCCACATCTTTTAAGGGTATGACACTCCCCTCCATGGGACTGTAAACCGTCAGCTTCTCACATACAATCCTTTTATCATATTCTCTGCACTGTTCTTTTTCTTTCTCACCAAATATCCGATGTAACAATCCCATAAAGCTTCCTCCCTCTGTATTAAGTTATTTCGTGTCCATCTTTACTACAAATACGTATGACAGGAGGAACGACAGTCCAAATGCTATGATCCATCCCATCGCTGCATAAACAAAGTATGGTCCGATATAAGCCGGAATACTGAACACACTGGACGTAATATAACCATATAACCTTACGCCGAATGCACCAATAAATGCACTTCCCACACAGCTGGCAATGGTAGCTGCCAGAAATCCTTTTTTATATTTCGTTAATACACCAAAGAGCGCAGGTTCTGTAATTCCCAGAATTCCTGATAACACTGCTGATATAACTATGGATTTGTCCCTCTGCGTTGTTTCTTTGAAATAACAGCCACAGGCGGCACCTACAATGGAGAGATTGGAGATAAACATCATAGGCATCAGCATATCCCACCCTTTTGTTGCAAAGTTCTCCAAAGCAATCGGTGTCATGGCGTGGTGCATACCTACCAGAATGGACACCGGACGAATCAATCCCATAACGAAACCGGCAAAAATCGGAGAAATGCCAAACAGGAAATCAAGCATTCCTGCAAGTCCCTTACCCATGTAAATACCAATGGGACCAATTACAGTCAGAGTAAAAAATCCGGAAATCAGTAACGTAAGGGTAGGGGTAACGACGGTTCTCGCTGCCTCCGGAACAACCTTGTCCACCCATTTATAAATATAGCTTAAAGCGAAAACTCCGAATATAATAGGAATTACGGAGCCGGAATAATTAAATACCGGAACCGGAATTACTCCGGCAAACAGAAAGCTGCTGATCTCTTTCGCTTTAGCAGCGTCAACCATGGTCGGATACATGATTATGGAAGCAATTGCGGCCGCCAGGTATTGGTTTGTCTGAAATTTCTTAGCTGCAGATACTGCAATAAAGAAAGGCAGAAACGTAAACACACCGCTTGCCAGCATGTCAATGATCTTATAAGTATCTGTTGTATTGGTGATGACTCCCAATGCAACAAGGCCTCCGATCAATCCCTTAATCATACCTGCTCCTGCTATGGCAGGTACGATGGGACCAAATACGCCTGAAACCATATCCATAAACCATGTAATAAAGTCTTTTTTCTGTTTTTCTTCTCTTTTTACTGGTGCCTGGTCTTCGTTCAGCTGAAGCATTTCCATCAGGATCTCATAATATTTATGTACACTGGTCCCGATTACGATCTGAAGCTGGTCCTTCGCGAACTGAATGCCCATAACACCTTCCAAATTCTTTATCTCTTCCTGCTTAATCAGCTCTTTATTCTTTAAATCAAAACGGAGCCGAGTCATACAATGCCATGCATTGATTATGTTATCTTTCCCACCCACATATTCTATAATTTTAGCTACAACTTCCTGCTTTTCCATTTTTCAATGGTACCTCCTTCAGTTTTTGATGTTTTAGGCACGTGCTTTGTGGTCTAAATATAGCACAGGCATATTTTTTTGTAAACCGCTCCATTTTTAATTTTCATTTATAGAAAACCGTTGTAATTAAAGGGTTTTTTTAACATATCAATTGAAATTGGATTGTTTATTTTGGCATTTTTGCAAATCAAAAAGCCAGGTTGACATCCCCATGTGCGTGTGCTTAAATTAGACTCATACAAAACAAAAGGAGTATCTGACATGAGACAAACCATTATCACAGACATCCGCTGCTATATTACAAATCCGGAACGGCATAATCTGGTAGCTGTAAAAGTAATGACAGACCGGGGAGTCTACGGAGTTGGCTGCGGAACTTTTCAGCAGCGGCCACTGGCAGTAAAATCTGCTGTAGAGGATTATTTAAAACCCATCCTTATGGGCCGCGATGCCAACGATATTGAGGATCTCTGGAATCTGATGATGGTCAATTCCTACTGGAGAAACGGACCTGTCTTAAACAATGCCATATCAGGCATTGACATGGCACTCTGGGATATTAAGGGGAAACTGGCTGATATGCCTTTATATCAGCTTTTAGGCGGAAAATCCCGCACTGCCATCCCTGCCTATACCCATGCAGTGGCTGATTCCATGGAGGATTTATACCAGGAGATTGAACGGATTCGCGGGGAAGGTTATCAGCATATCCGCTGCCAGCTTGGATTTTACGGGGGGATTCCGGATCATCTGCAGACTCCCTTAAATCCTGTTCCCGGCACTTATTTTAATCAGGATGACTACATGCACAATACAGTGACCATGTTTTCCAAACTACGTGAACGTTATGGCAGAGACATTCATATTCTTCATGATGTCCATGAACGTCTCTATCCAAACCAGGCCATTCAATTTGCCAAGGAGCTGGAGCAATATCACCCTTATTACATTGAAGATCTTCTTCCGCCGGACCAGAATGAATGGCTGTCCCAGTTACGAAGCCAGTCCTCTGTTCCTGTTGCAACTGGGGAACTTTTTAATAATCCCATGGAATGGAAACATCTGATCGTCAACCGTCAGATTGATTTTCTACGCTGCCATGTGTCACAGCTTGGAGGTATCACCCCTGCTTTAAAACTGGCTGCGCTCTGTGAAGCCTTTGGTGTCCGGATTGCATGGCATACCCCATCCGATATCACCCCAATCGGCATCGCTGTGAACACTCATTTAAATATGCATCTGCACAATGCTGCGATTCAGGAAGACATTGAGTTAAAAGACAGAATCAAAGCCGTATTCCCAGGTTATAATCAATCACAGGGCGGATATTTCTATCCCATCGAACGTCCTGGCATTGGTGTGGATATCAATGAAGAGGAAATATCCCGCTACCCGGTTGTATATCGTTCCCATGAGTGGACCCAGAGCCGGACTCCGGACGGTACCCTCATCACTCCGTAATAATCCACTCTCTATGGAGGTGTGAATATGAGCTCCAGAAAAACAGAATTTATTGTCATTGATTTGATCAGTAAAATATATCAGCAAAAATTCTGGAATAACAAACTCCCCACCCAGAGGGATTTGGCATCTGCCTATCAGGTGTCCCGCTTTACCATACAAAAAGCCCTAAAGCGCCTGGAAAGCATCGGTCTGATCTCCGTGATTCAGGGAGATGGCATCTATGTCCGGGCC
>JAQSYE010000255.1 GCA_029256305.1 Lacrimispora sp.
TCTGCCAGATCAATCATGAGTCTGATGGCATAACGGCCTTTCGTTGAAATTTTCATATGCATAACCTCCTATTCATAATTTACCACAAGGTTAATATGTTTTTCAAGCCTATTTCTAATATTCTTCCTGATTTTCTTTTTTGCCAGTCACTTTCGCATCATAATCATCCAGGAAATGATGAACAACCCCATCCTTTTTATAAGCAATGATGGTGCTTAAATTAACATTTTCCACACTTTTGAATAAATTGCCTTCAATGTAAGGATTTGTCTCTTTCAGCTGACTGATCAGGTTCTTAATCTCCACCCGTTTGGAGCCGGTATTTCCGTCTGTCCTGCAGGTGGTGCAGGTGTCTGTAAATCGGCATGCGCACTGGATGAAATGAAGGTCATTGTAATCTCTCCATCGTTTGATGTCATCTTCTCTGATGAGGTAAAGCGGACGAATCAGCTCCATACCTTCAAAATTGGTGCTGTGCAGCTTTGGCATCATGGTCTGAATCTGGCCTCCGTACATCATACCCATGAGAATGGTCTCGATAACATCATCATAATGGTGGCCAAGAGCAATCTTATTGCAGCCAAGTTCTTTCGCCTTGCTGTATAAGTGTCCTCTCCTCATTCTGGCACACAGATAACAAGGGGATTTCTCCACTTCATAGACTGCGTCAAAAATCTGTGTTTCAAATACGGTAATGGGAATATTTAAAAGTCTGGCATTGTTTTCAATTACCTGACGGTTTGTCTCGTGATAGCCCGGATCCATAACAAGAAATACCAGTTCGAAGGGAAACTTGTTGTGGCGCTGGATCTCCTGAAACAGCTTCGCCATCAGCATGGAGTCCTTGCCGCCTGAGATACATACGGCTATTTTGTCATTTTTCTTTACAAGCTCATATTCATTGATTGCCTTGGCAAACTTACTGAACAACTCTTTATGGAATTTCTTTCGGATACTCTTTTCAATTTCTTCCAGCCGTCCCTGTCCCTGCTCTTCTTTCTTCATGGTCTCAATGAGCCAGGCTGCGTAACCTCCTGTCAGGCTATAGGCCATATATCCCTTTTCGCTTAAAGTATCCGCCGCTTCCTCGCTGATTACACCCTTTAAGCAATACAAAACAATCTTTTTTTCTTTGGGAAGCGTACAATCATCTGCTGAGATTGCTTCCATATCCATGTGAATGGCACCGGGAATAAACCCGTGCTGGTAGGCTCTTTCCTCTCTGATATCCACCAGAATATATTCTGCCTGATCCATCTGCTCCAGCTGTTGTAATGACAGACTGCATTCACAAGTATCCATGTATTCTGAACTCATATCTTTATCTCCTCATTCCTTTTACGCTTTCTGCTGCCCGCCTGCAAGGTCTTTAATAACCTCTCCGGCGATAATTAAGCCAGCAACAGACGGCACAAATGCCAGACTTCCGGGAATATCCCGTCTCTCCGTACACTTATGCGCAGCTCCGGGAGGGCAGATACAGTTTGTCCGGCAGCTGATGGACATATCCTCGATAGGTCTGGTTGGTATCTCCTTTGAATAAACCACCTTAAGCTTTTTCACTCCCCGCTTCTTTAACTCTCTTCTCATGACCTTTGCAAGGGGGCAAACCGATGTTTTATAAATGTCCGCGACCTCAAACTTGGTGGGATCTAACTTGTTTCCTGCTCCCATGCAGCTGATAACCGGAACACCTGCCTCTTTTGCCTGCATGATCAGCTGCAGCTTGGCTGTCACGGTATCCACAGCATCTACGACGTAATCATAGTCCTGAAAAGAAAAATCTCCTGCATTCTCCGGCAGAAAGAAGCATTTGTGCATCTCTACCTCAGCATCCGGATTAATCTCTAAAATCCGCTCTTTCATGACTTCAACCTTATATTTGCCAACCGTTTTTCTGGTGGCTATAATCTGCCTGTTAATATTGGTCAGACATACCTTATCATCATCAACAAGAACAAAGGAACCGACTCCGCTTCTTACCAAAGCTTCCACAACATATCCGCCCACTCCGCCAATTCCAAATACTGCAACTTTCGCTTCTGACAGACGCTTCATAGCATCTTCCCCCAGTAACAGCTGGGTTCTGGAAAACTGATTTAACAAATGAATCTACCTCTTTCTATATTTTCTGCCTGTTGGTATAAAAAAACACACTTCAAGTAATTATACTTCGAAAAGTGTGTTTGGGCAATTCATTTTTACTGGATAAGGTTTCCTACAGAATGGGATGTATTTATTTAATAAAACGATCGATGGCTTTGTTCAAATCCTCAATTGCCTGTTTGTCCCCTGATTCCACCGCGTCCACAATACAATGTTCAATATGGTCCTTAATAATCACTTTTCCAGTCTGATTTAGTGCTGATATAACAGCTGATAGCTGAATCAAAACCTCACTGCAGTCTCTTTCGTCACTGACCATACGTTTCACAGATTCTAAATGTCCGATCGCACGGGACAGCCGGTTGATAACCATCTTAGTATTCGTATGCTTATGCGGGTGTCCGGGTAAATGGGAATGGGTATATTCGGTTCCATCCTCTGCCTTATGTGTGTGATGTTCCATGTTCTCGTTCATATTTGCTACTCTCCTCCATACTTCTCTATTGTACTCTAAATTTCATTTTTTCACAAGATGATGGTATGAAAATCAGGCATTATTGACATACACACCCATTTATGCTATATTTTACTCCAAAATTTTAATACTACAGGAGGAAAACATGTCAACAATTTATGAAACCCAGCGGCTTTTACTAAGAACACCAGAACTGTCATTTGCCCCTATGGTCACAGACTATTATCAAAGAAACCGTGAATTTTTATCGGAATGGGAACCTGTCAGAGACGAAGAATTTTACACTCAGGAATATCAGAAAAAACAGCTGGAAAACCAAATCGCAGACATCAATGCTTTAAAGCTGTGGATCTCCAAAAAGGGTGAAGAGAACAAAGTGATCGGCGCTCTGACATTCAACAATATTGTAAAAGGAGTGTTCCTCTCCTGTTTTCTTGGCTATAACCTGGATAAAGATGAGATAAACATGGGCTATATGACAGAAGCGGTGAAAAAGGGAATTGAAATCATGTTTCATGACTACGGTCTTCACCGTATTGAAGCCAATATTATGCCCCGCAATATCAGGTCTTTAAAAGTGACAGAAAAACTAGGCTTTCAGAAAGAGGGACTTTCCCCCCAGTACTTAAAAATCAATGGGAAATGGGAAGATCATATTCATATGGTATTATTAAACCATGAAATGAATGAATAAAACAATAGGTTCATAAATAAAAATCACCTGCAAGCAGAAGTTGTCCAATTAATACAGAAAACCTCTGTCTGCAGATGATCTTTATTCTTTCTTCTCTACTTATAAATAGAAATAAAATCCACCAGCTCCACATCATGATCCCTCATCCACTGTTTCACAGCAGGATTACAGGCTGTCTCTAAATCCCTGCATCTGGCTGTTGTCAGAGAAGAATGATCCAGAATATAGGCATCCACATATCCCGGGTGAAGATGAATGATGTTAAATTCAAAGGGACTTGTAAGAATGCCAAACCGGTCTTCAAAAAAATCCTGGGGCGTACAGCCTCTGTTTAAAATTTCCATGGCCATAGGATTTCCCGTCATAATCTCATGGACCGGATACCACCGGTCTGTCTCCACCTCCGGTTCTGTCATACAATGAATCTGAAACTCTTCAGCCGCCTGATGAAAGGCTTTGCAGATATTTTTATTAATTACGGAATGTCCCTCAAAATGATTGGGAAGATGTCCGGTCAGTTCCTGAAACCGTTTTATCTGTGCTACCGTTTCCTTATAACAATCCTCTGCAGTAACTACAATATCTCCCAGACATTTCTGATCGGACTCAGACTCCCTTTTCCACTTGTAGGAGCGGTAAAGCTCCCCGTTTTTATCAACAAGGGATGGAACTGAATCCGGATTGCACACAGGCCTCCCCTGTACAAAATTAGTATGGAGAACCAGGTTTGCCTCCGGCACCTCTTCCTTTGCAAGCTTCACCCCGTGAGGAGCTGCTTCCATATTACTCATTAGAGAGAGTACCGTTACGATCCCTTCCCGGTAAGCATTCACTGCCCCATAGTTATAACCTTTGCTGAAGCCGTAATCGTCGGCTGATACAATCAGTTTTTTACTCATGCGGTATCTCCTCCCGTCCCCATTCCATTAAGAAATCCGGATTAAAAACAGGTCCCTCAGCCATATCATATACCTTTCTACCTGAAACAAATGTCGCAGCAGCCCGGTAATCATCGGTTATCACTGTAAAATCAGCATCTTTCCCCGCTCTTATGGAACCTTTCTCTTTGTCAAACCCATACTTTCTGCAAGGATTTAAGGAAAACATGGGCCAGGCGGTTTCCATTGGCATACCAAGCTTTTCTGTCAGCACACTTACGCCGTAGAGAACCGGCTGGCTGGACCCCATCAGACGTCCGGTATCCGTAAGCACAAACCCGTCTTTTGATACATGAATTGTCATCCCCGGTTCCAATCCCCGATAGCTGCCTTCCGGGGCACCGGAAAATGCCGTACAGTCCGATATCATCATAAAATGTTCTGGTTTCTTGACCCTGAAATAAATCTGCAGCATCTCCGGACAGATGTGCATCCCGTCACAGATCACCTCACTTGACACCTCATTATTTAAAAGCGCTGCCCCCAGCCCGCCCACATCTCTTTGGTGCAAGCCGGTCATCACGTTTCCTGTATGAGTCGACACGGAAAATCCCTTTTCGTACGCCCTTTTAGCTTCTTCATAATTGGCGTCACTATGTGCCAGGGCAAGGGTAATTCCTTCTGACAGAAAATATTCAATCACCGGATCAATTCCCGGAATCTCCGGTGCCAGGGCAACCAGCTTTAAAAGTCCCTTTCCATCAGAGACCATCTGCCTGGCAGTATCAAGGGACACCTCCGGCCAGCCCGTCTTAATTCCCCTTTCTCCCGTGCGATTTAACCACGGTCCTTCACTGTGTATCCCAAGTATTTGTGCCCCTTTTAAATTCTCTGCCGCCGCATCCGCGACAGCAGAGATCATAG
>JAQSYE010000025.1 GCA_029256305.1 Lacrimispora sp.
CTGGACAGAGATACTCTTTTGTGCGAAAAATACCCGTTAGTACGAATTGATAAACAATTAAATTTCATGATTGACGACGCTAAAACGTATCTTGCTGCCCAAAATATTTATGTGCAGGATAAGATTTTACTCAACGGATTTTCTGCATCAGGCAGTTTCGTAAACCATTATAAATGAGTATAAGAAATAATAAATAGACTTTAGGGGATCAAAGCAATCTCTCCCTTAAAAAAACAAAAAATATCGTGCTGTGACCTGCTTATATTCCTCGTAAGGTATGCCGAAAGCGGTGGGAAGAAATCGTTCCTCCTCCAAAATCTGCAGGTGAAGAAACACTACACACAACAGTGTGAACATGATCTGGAGAGGATTGGAAAAAGCCAGGCAATAACCTATGTAAAAAAGATCAAAACCCAAAAAGGCGGGATTGCGGCTGATTCGATAAATTCCGCTTTTGATAAGAACTGTATTCTGGGTTGTATCCACACCCGCCCGCCAGCTGGTCTTCATGCATGCCATAGCTGTAATAAATACCACAGTCCCCAGAAAGGCAATACTGATTCCAGTAAAACGAATGACGGGCTGCGTCAAGAGCAGATAAGTTTTTTTGATCACAAACAGGCTGATTAACTGCACTGCAGCCATAGAAAAGGTTGCAAGCTTAAGAGCTGTCTCAATTTTAAATGTACGTGCCGGTTTATTACCGCGACCAAGGCGGTTTGTAAAAATACCTTTTCTTTTTAACAGAAGTTGCTTGAACAGATAGCTGCCATAAAATAAGACCATTATAATAAAACCTAACAGAAACAATTGATCCATGTCTTTTCCTTTCTTAATAAATCTTTGGACCTCTCAGCAGACTTCTTAAGGAGGTGCTTTCACAAAAGCACCTCCTAAGTATTAGTTTTTTGTCTGCAGAACTCGCATAGAGTTAAGGATTGCAATCAGTGACACGCCTACATCTGCGAAAACAGCTTCCCACATAGTGGCAATACCGAAAGCACCAAACAAAAGGATGATGCCTTTTACTCCAAGGGCAAAAGCGATATTTTGCAAGACGATCCGTTTGGTTTTGCGTGCTATGGCAATGGCTTCCACAAGCTTTGAAGGTTCATCGGTCATCAGCACCACATCAGCTGCTTCAATAGCGGCGTCTGAGCCAAGTCCGCCCATGGCAATGCCGATATCCGCACGAGCCAGTACCGGTGCATCGTTGATGCCGTCTCCCACAAAGGCCAGTTTGCCCTTTGCAGACTTATTTTTATTTAGAATTTCAACCTGCTCCACTTTTTGATCGGGGAGCAGCTGTGCATGAACCTCATCCAGGCCCAGCTCTTTTGCAATTGCTTCGGCAATCTGTAAATTGTCGCCGGTTAACATGACTGTCCTTCGAACTCCGGCTCTCTTAAGGCGTGCAATTGCTGTACGACTGTCGGCCTTGATTTCGTCCGCTATCACAATGGCTCCCGCAAAGTTGCCATTTACCGCCACATATACCTTTGTACCAATTTCATCATTCTGCTGGAATGCAATATTTTCCCGCTTCATCAGCTTATCGTTACCGGCAAGAATGACCGATCCGTCTGATGTGACACGGATGCCGTGTCCGGAAATCTCTTCATACTCCCTCAGGGTGTCTTTGTCAATCTCGCTGCCGTATGCCTTCAAGATGGAGCGCGCAATGGGATGATTGGAAAAACTCTCGGCTTTTGCCGCATATTCTAAAAGTTGATCTTTTGTGGTATCCCTGGCAGGGTGCAGTTCTGTGACTGCGAACACACCTTTGGTAAGTGTACCTGTCTTATCAAACACTACAGTATCCACACTGTTGAGCGCTTCCAGATAGTTGCTGCCCTTTACCAGAATGCCTCGCTTTGAAGCAGCTCCGATTCCGCCGAAAAAACCAAGAGGAATTGAAATAACCAGTGCGCAGGGACAGGAGATCACAAGGAAGATGAGTCCACGGTTGATCCATTCTGCCCAATTGCCGCCTAAGAACAGGGGAGGAATGACGGCAAGCAAAAGTGCAAGCCCCACTACAACCGGTGTATAGTAACGTGAAAAAGTTGTGATAAAATTTTCAGAGGGAGCTTTTTTACTGCTGGCATTCTCTACCAGATCAATGATTTTTGCAACGGTAGATTCGCCAAACTCCCGTGTTACTTCTACCGTGAGAACGCCGCTTTGGTTAATACAGCCTGCCAGTACCGCTTCTCCTGCTTTCACGGAACGGGGAACTGATTCACCGGTTAGCGCGCTGGTGTCCAGCATGGATGCGCCATCTAAGACCGATCCGTCTAACGGGATCTTTTCGCCTGGGCGAATAAGGATGATATCACCGATTTTTACAGTTTCAGGAGCAACCTTTTCTGTATCATTGCCGCGTTTTAAGTTGGCGTAATCGGGGCGTATATCCATAAGCGAAGTGATGGATTTTTTGGATTTTTCCACTGCAGCGTCTTGAAAATATTCGCCGACCTGATAAAACAACATTACTGCAACCCCTTCCGCGAAATCGCCAATTGCAAATGCCCCAATTGTGGCAACGCTCATCAGAAAGTTTTCATCAAAGAACTGACCTCTGGTGATGTTTTTAAGTGCCTGCCAAACGACCTCTCCGCCAAGGATTACGTAGCTGAATCCAAATGCAGCAAAATGATATACGACCGCATCCGGAAATGCTTTTTTCAGTACCAGACCTGTTGCAAACAGAAGAATGCCTAATAGTAGTTGTATTATTTTTCTTTTGTTTAAGTCTCCGCCTTCATGCTCGTGTGCATGATCGTGAGAATGGGAATGACTGTGGGAATGTTCATGATTGTGTGCCATATTCATATCCGTCCTTTCTTTTGTTTACGTGTGTAAATCTCTGTAGTTAAATCTTTTATATAAATAACATACCGTTGAATGATTGTTCAATTGTATTATAGTTGAATATATACTCAATTGTCAAGATAAAAAAGTATTTTATTTAAAAAGCAGAATAAATTGAAGTTTCCCTCAATAAATAGGATCTGTTTAAGATATTCCTGTCAATCGTTATTCTTCCTTGTATATCGCCCGAATATGCTCCTGTTCTATTATGAGGTGAATATAGGTCATTTTCTGAAGAGTTGAAACCACAATATTGAGATAATAATTAATTTGAATTATCTAGAATCGGAAAAAAGGTACGGTGTGTTGCAGATTAGAGGCAGAAAATATCAAAAAAATAGTAATTGTGACGTTTTTTTACAATATTGCAAAACATTATGGAATAATACCGTGAAATATGGTATATTTCATTATATTAGAAGTAATATTATTTGCTTCTAATTTATATTATTATTAATAAGTGGAGGATATAAGAGATGTATTGTAAAAATTGTGCAAAAGAAATTGATGACAAAGCGGCCATATGTCCGCATTGTGGAGTGGCTCAGACTCCTCAGGTAGTTGATAACGGCGGTTTTGGGTGGGGACTCTTAGGCTGCTGTATTCCAATTGTCGGATTGATTCTGTTTCTGGTTTGGAAAGACACAAAGCCAAAAACAGCAAAGGCCGTAGGTATAGGTGCTTTAATTAGTGTTATTTGCATTGTTTTATTTTATGCGTTAGCGTTCGGACTGGGAATTCTGGGTGCAATGGCAGGTTATTAAACCCTGCGGCCCGTACTCGTTATGAGTGGTTTTTTTTATCGATGGCTACCGATTATCTTTGGCTGCCATTGCAGGGCGGAACGTTCGTTTTTTCTCAATGGAAAACAATTCCCTATTTGTGCAAGATGTACCGGAGAATTGGTGGGGATCTTAATTTTAGGAATAACCTATGGTATGTATCATCCATCAATTTTATATGCTTTAATTTTTTTGATTCCCATGATATTTGACGGCGGAATTCAGCTATTGACTACATATGAAAGTACCAATATCAGGAGGTTTTTGACCGGCCTGTTTTTTGGATATGGTCTTTTTTGTCTGATTCTGATAAGTGTTATCGCAACCTTTTGGTTTGGATATCATTTTGTTTAAGCCGATCAAGTAAATCAGTAATGGAAAAGGCGGGAGCAGACGCGAAGACGATGAAGTATGACTTGATGGAAGAACTATATTATAGTAAAATCATCAGCATGATTTCATATTATCAGCGCTCTGTCCGGCCTTTTTATTTTGGACGTGAGAAGTGGTATATGACTAAAGAGCCCTATAATAAATGGTATCCATGAGATACTGGCAGAATTTTAAAGGAGAAATTATTTATGTTTAAAGCAATAGAAGAGGCCTGTGTTAAACTAAAAGGCAGTCTTAACCGCAAAGATTACGAATTGATTCATACGCTTGAGTTACTGTGCGTCCAGAATGATCAAATCACATTAAAGCTTGAGCTGGACTTTAAACTCAGTGATGCGGAAAACAGAATGGTGAGTACTGGAATTACCAATATCAATGAATTCATGTACTTTAACGGAGAAGAATTAATTGGATATATGGGAATATGCAGTTTTGGAGGAGTATCACAACCGGTGGAGATTACCGGAATGGTACACCCATTGTATAGACGGCAGGGTGTTTTTTCAAAGCTGATTGAACTGGCCATTGCAGAATGTAGAAGAAGAAAAGCAGAAAGCATCCTGGCACTGTGTGATAAAAAATCCATTTCTGGTCAAGAGTTTCTAAAAAGGACTGGAGCGGTCTATCACTTTTCCGAGTTTGAAATGTATCTTAACAATGAATCTTACGAGGCCATGGAAAAGCAGTCACCTTGCGGTATCACATTTAGAAAAGCAGTTAAT
This sequence comes from Lacrimispora sp., assembly GCA_029256305.1. Classification (GTDB taxonomy): domain Bacteria; phylum Bacillota; class Clostridia; order Lachnospirales; family Lachnospiraceae; genus Lacrimispora. Next base: position 4,772 of record JAQSYE010000025.1, read on the forward strand.
TCGGATGCGAAGGAGATCGCCCGGCAAAATATGATTTATTTTGGCGACGATCCTGGAGAAGAAAATGAGGAAACTGGAAATAATGGTATTCTTCTGCCTGAAGAGGAAGAAAAACGAGGCATGACTATTTACATTGCAAAAAAAGAAGACAGCGTAATCGGAAAGGTAAACTTACAGATGTCCGAGGGGGGGACTGGTGGAATCTACGGGCTGGGTGTACTGCCTGAGCACCGTGGAAAAGGATATGGACGCGCAGTTCTGGTTCAAGCGGTAGAAAAACTGAAGGAAGCAAAAGCCATAGAGATTATGCTACAGGTTGCGGCCCAAAATGCAACGGCTCTCAACTTATACAAATCCTGCGGATTTCAGGAAACGTCGGTTATGGATTATTATAAGTTAGAGTAACTGTGAATGAGAAAACAATCACAAAATGGAGAATTCAGTGAATATAACACAAAAATTGAAAACGATTTGGAAGCATCCGTTAATTGAATTATTAAAGAACAACAAAGGAAATCCCAGGACTTTGATTTTGATGGAACCTCTCTGGGGTATTCCCTATAATTTAATTGCACCTTTTGCCACATTGTATATGTATACCCAGGGAATAACAGACGTTCAGATTGGTTTGATTTTGTCGGTTTCCATGGTTGTTCAGGTGTTTTTTTCCTTTATTGGAGGTATCATCACCGATAAAATGGGACGCAAATTTACAACCATGATGGGGGATTTCTTTGGTTGGAGTGTTGCCTGTCTTATATGGGCTGTTTCCGGTAATTTTTGGTTCTTTTTAATGGCAGTTTTATTTAACAGTTTCGAACAGATTAATCAGACTGCGTGGTACTGTCTGCTCATTGAAGATGCTGACTCCAGAGACTTAATCGGTATCTATACATGGGTCAATATAGGCGGTCTTATTGCGATCTTTTTTGCACCGATTTCCGGATTACTGATCAGCACCTTTACTGTGGTCCCCGTTGTGCGTGTTTTATATGTGGTTTTTGCTGTGAATATGCTGATTAAAGTGATTGTTACGTTCCGGTATTGTGAAGAAACCCGCCAGGGAAGAGTTCGCATGGCTGAAACAAAAGATACCTCTGTTTTTAAGATGATATATGAATACAAGGATTTAATACCCAAGGTACTGATGAATAAGGAGATTATTAAAGTACTGATTGTCTCTGTAATATTACATATAGCAAATCTTGTAAACGCCAACTTCTTCAGTCTGTATGTAACCCAAAGGCTGGGCATAGCAAACCGTTATCTTGCATTTTTTCCGATTTTAAATGCGGCTGTGATGTTGGCTTTCATGATTGGAGTACAGCACCGTTTGGAATCCGTAAAATTCCGGATTCCAATGTGGATCGGACTGGTACTATATGCAGCGTGTTCGGTTCTCCTGATACTGACGCCCATTGGCAGTATCCCGTTTATTATCGTCTATGTCTTAGTCGGTGCGGTAGCCGGTGCGCTTGTAATGCCTCGTAAAGATGCTTTGCTCCAGCTAAACATCAATCCTGATGAACGGGCCCGCATTAATGCTTTGATTATGTCCTTTACCATCGCGTTTGCATCCCCTTTTGGTTACCTGGCAGGCTGGCTGTCAAGTATTGACCGCCGACTTCCATTTGTATTCACATTTACTATTTATACCATAGCAATAATTATTATTGGCCGAATCTGTGATCCTGAAATGGGGGAGTGAGGGCGTGGAGCAATATAGTCTGCCTCTAAGAGGTAACTTTTAAGCGAAAAGAAAAAATTGTCAAAATTGACTAATTAGCTTGTATTCTTGACAAACAGCCACTTATTCTGTATACTGACTCCATAGATAGATAACTATTTTCAAACGTTTTTAGAGGCTCTATTCTCGAAGAATAGAGCCTTTACCTTTGAAAGATAATATATGAATAAATGATTGGAGGAATACAAGATGTCAATGAACGATATGGAAAAAATGAAAAAATTGCTGGATGAAAAAAAATCTAAGGGCGCTTTTTTGAAGAACGAAAAGAAGATTGGTTCAGGTAAAGTGGAAAAAAGAAATAAGAATATAGGAATTGAATTTACAAGAACGCATAAAATCTCACAGTAAATGTGGGAGAAGATAGAGAATACAGATTTTAGAGGAGAATTCATGCAGTTTAAAGATCTAAATATTATGCCTGATATTATTAAGGCATTGGAAAAAGAAAGTTACGAAAATCCCACACCGATTCAGGAAGAAGCAATACCCGTTATATTAGAAGGCAGGGATTTATTGGGATGTGCGCAGACAGGTACTGGAAAGACGGCAGCATTTGCCATACCAACCCTTCAGCTTCTTAGCCATGAAAAGGCGAACCATACTTCAAAACAGAATATAAAGGCTCTAGTCATAACCCCAACCAGAGAACTGGCTTTGCAGATTCATGAAAGCTTTAACACCTATGGACAATTCACCAGTTTAAAGAGCTGCGTGGTCTTCGGGGGCGTATCTCAAAAACCCCAGGAGGAAGAATTAAAGCGGGGAGTGGATATCCTGGTGGCAACTCCAGGCAGGCTGCTGGCACTTATGGATCAGAGGCTTATAAATATTGATCAAATAAAAATACTCATCCTGGACGAAGCTGACCGTATGCTGGATATGGGATTTATAAATGATGTTAAAAAGATTATCGCAAAAACACCTCCCAAAAAGCAGACATTATTTTTCTCAGCGACAATGCCGCCCGATATTGCCAGACTTGCGGGTACAATTCTCAAAAATCCAGCGGAAATAAAAATCACCCCAGTATCATCAACGGTAGATACCATTGATCAGTATCTCTATTTTACAGATAAAAGCAGTAAAAAGGACTTGCTTTTGCACATTCTGGAAGATAAAGAGATTGTTTCTGCACTGGTATTTGTACGCACAAAGCATGGTGCGGACCGTCTTATCAGGCAATTGGCCAAGAGTAACGTATCAGCACAGGCAATACACGGGGATAAATCTCAGGGAGCCCGTCAGCGTGCATTAAGCAGTTTTAAAGACAAAACGCTGCGGATACTGCTTGCCACAGACATTGCGGCAAGAGGAATCGACATTGATGAATTAACCCATGTTATAAACTTTGACTTACCGGATACTCCGGAGACGTATGTACACCGGATTGGACGTACAGGCAGGGCCGGACTTGGGGGAACAGCAATATCCTTTTGCGATTTTGATGAAAAAGAGCAGCTTAAAGATATTGAAAGGCTGATTGGAAAGAGATTAGCAGAGGTAAAGGATCACCCATATCCCTTAAAGAACAACTTTCCTGCGATAAAAACCACCCAACCCAAAAGAGATACAGAACGGACAGAACGGCCAGAACGGCAGAGGCCCCAGAAACCCAAGTCCTCATCACATAAATCAAGTCCAACGTCAAGAAAAGAGTCATCTCAGTCGGCAACGTCAAAAAAGGCTTCATTAACAAAGAAAAAATTTCGTATGACAGCGGATGGGACATTAAAAGAGAAGAGGAACTATAATAGTTTTTCGACGAAAAGGAAAAGCAGCTAATAAAGAGCAGAGGTATTGAGATGAGAAATCTTGATACCTCTGTTTTTTAGATACAAGTACTGCGCCCATTGCATTTAATTACAACTGCTGCACAGTGTAATTTTTAATGATTGAAAATATATTTAATGGCATAAAAACCGCACAGAACCATTTTCATAGGAATAAAATGAACTGAGAATAAAAATGCAATCGGAGCAGTTTACAGGAGTTTATATGGATGGTAATAGTTATAGTAGTGGAGCAATAGCGAGTGCTGGATTACCCTATGATAATATAAACTGGTATGATATAGAAGGTCAGCCCTTTGGTCCAGCCTCCAAATTAAATGTTATTGTATTTAATGATGCCAATAACATTGTTGACGTGGAGGGGCCTGTGGCCATAGGCGGAAGTTTTTACAGCCCAAGGGGTTTCAGCGCAGGTTTTTCCAGAGACAAAGGAAGTAGAGATACCAATTACTCACCGGATTTAGTGCGCTTTTTAGTTGGTGGCAATGTGGCGATGAGTGAGCCTCTGGTAATCGTCGGTCATACAGTAGTCGGCGGCGGTTTCCGCGCTGGCAAGGGAAGCACCTACTTAATTGGAAAAAGTGGAAAGGCGGGCCAGGTTGAAGAACTTAAAACTCTATATCAGGCCAATGGCGGAAGTCAGTATTGGACACCATCTGACAAAGGAAATCATTACTTAATTTCCAGCTATGATGTTCCAAGATATATACCTGCAGGCAGAATACATGCAGATGTTTCAAAATTCTTTCTTGATGCAAAGAATGGCATCGGATACTATAAAAACTGTATCGAAAATCTGACACCAAATGGAAGTGTGTTAGATAATAATTACGAATGGATATTAAGGGGCAATGATCCTGTACAGAATGTATTCCTGATTGATGTAAGACCAAACGGTCTGATTAATAAAGGAATCCGTGCAGAAGTTCCAGAAGGAAGTAATGTTATCGTAAGGCTGAGAACAGGTCCTGATGCTCACCTGCAATATGGCCTTTATGGGGAAGAAAGAAAATCCAACCGGACTTTGTATGTATTTGAGGATGCAACAAATATTTATATGGAAGAATCCTCTGATATCTGGGGAAGCATACTGGCACCCCAGGCAATGTTCCATGCCCACCCCACAGGCGGTCATGTAAGCGGTAACGCTGCGTTGGGGTCATTTGCTGTAAATGCCACCAGCGGCTTTGAATTTCATTATTACCCCTTTGTTGGAGGCGTAATGTGCCAGGTTCCACAGACATCACCGGCAGAAGAGGAACAGCCTGTAGTATGTCCGACCTGTCCGGCGCCGCCTGCACCTGTGCCCTGTCCGACACCGCCCGCACCTGTGCCCTGTCCGACACCGCCGCCCTGCCCGACACCGCCGCCCTGCCCGACACCGACGCCTTGTCCCACACCACAACCCTGTCCGGCCTGTCCCACACCGCCGCCTTGTCCAAAGCCGCAACCCTGTCCCACTTGTCCGGTATGTCCGAAGCCAGAGCCCTGCCCCGTGTGCCCGAAACCTCAGCCGTGTCCGACTTGCCCGACACCAGTGCCCTGCCCCACCTGCCCAGTATGTCCGAAACCAGAGCCGTGTCCAAAGCCAGCGCCGTGTCCAACATGTCCGCCCTGCCCATCCTGTCCAAAGCCAGCGCCCTGCCCGGATTGCCCGTCTTGTCCAAAGCCAGCGCCCTGCCCGGTCTGCCCAGAATGTCCAAAGCCAGCGCCCTGTCCCGTTTGTCAGGAATGCCAGATTAAACCAGGCATTATCGCCGGATGCATCTGGGGTTGCAGGTGCGGTGATTTCCATGATTGGGAGGTAACATTATACAAGAGGTGCAATGACGTGGATACAATGCTGCTTTGTACCAAGATTTCCGGCTGCGGCTGCTTTGAGTTTGCAGTACCATATGATGGTTGTTACATCTTAAAAGTAAGGATGTGCGAAAACTGCTGGAATACATTCTGGTGTAAGCCAATCATTACACTGAATAATATCGGTGTAGCCAGTTTCATGATTGACTAATTATATTAAATGTATTTTGGATCATAAAAAGCTGCCGCAAGCGGTATTACCTAACTGCGGCAGCTTTTCATTTACTCTAATCAGTTCAGCAAGATTTATTATAGTTTCTTAAATCTATAACGACGCAAATCATCTCATTTGTGCTATGATTTTATGGCCCAGCGTAATTTTGCGCATCGTGCACGCCCGTTGGAATTACATTCTTCCGCAGACGGTCTGATCGCATCGGGTGCGATTTCTTTATAAACGCCGCTGCGATAGAGACGCTGAAATGATTTCTTTACCAGACGGTCTTCTCCTGAATGAAAGGTAAGAATCGCAACACGTCCCCCTGTTGCAAGAGCTGCAGGAAGCTTCTCCAGAAAGTCAAATAACACTTCAAACTCATTGTTGACATCAATTCGCAGTGCCTGAAAACATCGCTGGCAAGACTTCTTGATTTCATTATCTCTGTCTTTTTCCGGAATGAATCGCAGAGTATCTTTAATAATCTGCCGGAGCTGGCCGGTTGTTGTAACCGCTTCCCCTTTTTTTATTGCTAAAGTAACCGCACGGGCGATCTCTTCGGCATGGGGCTCGTCCGCATTCTCTAAGAGCATGCCGCATAATTCATTTTCGGAAACGGTTCTCAGACGCTCTGCTGCAGAGATTCCCTTGGACGGATTCAGCCGTAAATCAAGGGGGCCCTCAGTCTTAAATGAAAAACCTCTTTCCGGATTGTCGATCTGCATGGAGGACACACCCAAATCCGCCAGGATAAAATCAAGGGGTCCTGATTCCGGGATGATCTCATCTATATTGGAAAAATTTATTTGTCTTGTTGTCAATATCTCTGGACCAAAGCCCAGGTTTGCCAAACGTTCCTGAGTTCGGGGCAATTCGATTGGATCTACATCGGTTGCATACAAATGACCTTCTGAATTTAAACATTTAAGCATCTCTAATGTATGACCGCCGTAGCCTAAGGTCGCATCCAGACCAGTCTGGCCAGGGGTGATCTGTAAAATCTCCAGTATTTCTTTTACGCAAATGGAGCGATGCATGCCAGCGGGAGTGTTGCCCTTTTGAATCACCTTAACCACAGTATCAGAATATAGTTCCGGATTCAATTCTTTATATTTATCCTTAAAAGCCTTTGGGTGAGTTCCTTTATATCTGGGACGACGCTGATGTTTTTGTTCCTGATTATCCATTGTTGTTCCACCTTCTTTAACTATCTTTTATAAATGTATCTGCTTACATGATAACAAACCCATGGCAGAATGGCAAATGATTGTTTTTATTTTATTTCGTTATATAATGTAATTATCTATTTGTCTAAATCGGAGGTAAAACTATGTTATTAGATATTTTAAAATCAAGAAGAAGTATCAGAAAGTTCCAAAACAAAGAGATCGAACAGGAAAAAATCGATATCATTTTAAAAAGTGCACTGCTCTCCCCCTCATCCCGCTCCATAAGGCCCTGGGAATTCGTAGCAGTCACCAATGGAGAAATAATAAAACAGCTTTCAAAAAGCAGAGACCCAGGTTCTGCTTTTTTGGCAGGCGCTCCTCTTGCGGTAGCGGTAATTGCGGATCATACGTTAAGCGACGTTTGGGTTGAAGACGCTTCCATAGTTGCAACAATAATGCAGTTAACCGCACAGGATTTAGGACTTGGATCATGCTGGATTCAGGTAAGAGAAAGATTTCATAAAGAGCAGGAAACGGCGGGGGATTATATCAGGGGAGTTCTGGGGATACCAGATCAGTACCGTGTTGAATGTCTCATTGCTATCGGTTATCCTGCGGAAGAAAAGAAACCATATGAGGAAGAAATGCTGCAGCACCAAAAGCTGCACTTAGACAAATTTTAATCTATTTAAAAATTATATCCTCCACCGGGGCTTGTTGATATAAAATAACGTTTTATAATTGTACTTAGTCGAAAGTAAAATTATGAAAGGTTGGTAATAACATGCATATTCCAGACAATTATTTAAGCCCGTCAACCTGTGCCGCTATGAGTGCTGCTATGGTTCCCGTTTGGACAAAGGCAATTAGGAAGGTGAAGGAAGAGATTCCGAAAGTAAAGATACCCCTGCTTGGTGTGGGAGCTGCGTTTTCATTTCTTCTAATGATGTTTAATGTGCCCCTTCCCGGAGGGACAACAGGGCATGCGGTAGGTGGAACGCTACTTGCTATTTTGATGGGACCTTATGCTGCCTGTATCAGTGTCACGGTTGCACTCTTTATTCAGGCCTTGTTATTTGGTGATGGAGGCATTCTTGCTTTTGGAGCAAATTGTTTTAATATGGCATTCGTTTTACCGTTTTTTGGGTATTATATTTATAAACTGATTAAAGATCACTCCCGGTCGGAAAAAGGAGAATATCTGGGTATCATTTTTGGTTCCTATGCCGGGATTAATGTAGCTGCGTTATGTGCTGCCATAGAATTTGGGATTCAGCCTCTTTTATTTCAAGATGGTGCAGGGCAGGCACTTTATTGTCCTTACCCTCTATCTGTTTCCATACCTGCCATGCTGATTCCTCATCTGCTGGTAGCGGGAGTTGTAGAAGCTGTTTTTACAGCTGCAATTGTTGTTTACATAAAAAAGGTATCCCCGGGTACATTTTATAAGGGTGCCAAAGAAAAGACGAAAGCTGTTTATGGCCTGGTGGCCGGGCTTATCTGCTTTACTCCGCTGGGTCTTCTGGCGACAGGAACTGCATGGGGAGAGTGGGGAGCAGATGAAATTAAGGAAGTAGTATCTGGGGGGAACGCTTTGGGGTTTGTTCCTCACGGTATGAAAGAGGGCTTTGATTTTAGTGCGGTCATGCCGGATTATGCAGTAAACGGTCTGCCTGAAGTTGCAGGATATTTATTGTCTGCAGTTGCAGGTGTGGCCGTCATGATTATTTTCTTTAAGGTACTTAGTAATCTGAAAAAAGACAAGGCTGGAAACAACGTTGGGTAATGCGGAAAATAAATTTGATGATATGCCGGAATGGCTTTCAAAAAGTGAAAACTATATACCGTTATCGGATAAGGATACTTTTGTTAATAAAAGTATCCTGTCTGTGTTTAAAGTGCTATCCAGAATAAAAAAACAGGATTCAGCCGGTGGAGCGAGATCGCAAATTAATGTTTCCCTTCATGTTTTCTGTACATTTGTTTTGATCTTACTGGTATCACTTACAAGAAGCTTTATATTTGTTTTAATTGTAAATGTCTGGCTGCTGTCGGTTTTAAGCATGACAGATACGATACGGCTGGTAAAAATATTAAAGATGAGTATGGGCGTCACCTTATTCACGGCTGTTGTCATGCTGCCGGCATTTATTTCAGGCAATACCTATAGCAGCATCACGATTACAACCAAGGTGTTTGCTACAATCACTGCCATGGGCCTGCTTTCCCACTCGACAGAGTGGAGCACCCTTACACGAGCACTGAAACGGTTTTATATACCTGATATATTTATATTCATACTTGATATCACAATCAAATATATTTATATGCTGGGTGAATTCTCATTAAATATGTTTTATGCGTTGAAGCTTCGGTCTGTTGGAAAGAACCGCAGCAAGTATTCGTCAATGGCAGGAATTGCAGGAACTGTATTTCTTCAGTCAAAAGAAATGGCTGAGGATATGTATCATGCCATGGAATGCAGAGGATTTACGGGAGAGTATCATATTAATGATAAATCAAAGTTTAAATGGCGGGATTATCGCTCTATTGGGATAACTGCTGGCTTTTTCATTTTATTTATTTACTTCGGAAGGATGTAACATGATTGAACTAAACGATATCTGCTTTTCATATTCGGAAATGATCGCATTGGATCACATTAATCTCAGCATAAAAACAGGTGAAGCAATTGCGTTAATGGGGGCCAATGGCTGTGGCAAGTCTACCCTCTTAAAACTGATCAATGGGATTATTTCACCAGACAGTGGGAGTTATCGGTTTCATGGAGAGGAAGTTACCCATAAAAAACTTCAGGACGTAAAATTTTCCAAGCTTCTTCATCAAAGAATCGGCTTTGTATTTCAGAATTCCGATACACAGTTGTTTTGTTCCAGTGTTTATGAAGAAGTGGCATTCGGACCAAGGCAGATGGGGCTTACGGAATCAGAAGTGGAAAGCAGGGTAAATGACTGTCTTACATTGTTGGGAATACAGGAATTCAGTAATAGAATTCCATATCATTTAAGCGGAGGAGAAAAGCGCAAGGTTGCGATTGCTTGTGTGATGTCTTTAAATCCTGAGGTTCTGGTTCTTGATGAACCGATGAACGGACTTGATCCCAAGACGCAGAGGTGGCTTGTGGATTTTCTGAAGAAGTTAAATAAAGCAGGTAAGACATTAATAACCTCCACTCATAACCTTGAGCTTGTGCATGAAATATCAAGAAGGGCTATCCTCTTTGATGAGTCTCATACGATTGTGGCAGATATGATGACGGAAGAACTTCTTAAAGATGCAGAGCTGTTAAAAAGGGTAAATCTTGTGGATACGTCTTATCATTACCAGTTGTAATCTTTCATTTAGGGGTAGAGACTTGATAAGTCTTACAGCTAAAGATATAATAAATAGAGTATGAGTTAATAATTAAAAGTTGTTTAAGGGGACAGGGGATGAAAAGAAAGGCAATTTTATTCGCTGCGACAATACTGACTTTATGTTTTACTGTGGGTTGCCAGAAGCTAAAGGCTGAGAACCTGCCTCAGGAGTCAGAGAGTACCAGCGGGATCGAGACTAAAAATGAAGCAGCAAAAGAATCAAATGAAATTGATGAGGGATCGTCTGACTTAAATATAACACTGGATGAGAATCGGATCATACTGGAGCAGTCCTTTCATGCGGAACTGGGTGACTGGGGGGATGTGAGATTTGTATCCTATGGCCCTGGTGCTGGTTTAAATTTTGAAGACGTCTCATTTTACCTGATGAAAAAGAATAAGGTGGTTTACGAATTCCCTTATTACGGAGAAAATAATAAAACGGATCAATATGCCGGGCTTTTTGATAGTATAGAGTCTGTGGCGTTTCGGGATGTAAATGGCGATAATTTAAAAGATGTAATCATTATTATTAACTACATCACCGGTGCCGGTCCCCAGGGGATGGAGCCCCGCCCGAAAGCCAGGATATTCCTGGCGGATAATAAGGACTTTATTCTGGCGAAGGATATGACAGATGATGTGAATGATCATATTGAAGAAGCTGATATGGGCATGGGCCATATTTATGAGTACTTGAAAAATAAATAACTTCAGATTGTTTTTTGCTTACTTTAAACAAGCGCCCCAGGTGTTCAAGGACACTTGGGGCGCTTGTTTATCTCTTTTTCACTTGTTTTATTTTTGAGTTTACAAATCTCTCCCCCCATTCTTTTTAACAGGTAGATTTGCAAATCGATTGCTTCTCCGTCTATGCCGGCTAAGGGGGACCATTTGTTATTTAAAAAATTCCAGGAGGTAATGAGAGATGAATAAAACAATTGCAAAATCAGTAGGTAATTCCAATCCTCTGATTGATCACCACTTAGGAGCAGATCCATTTGCTCTGACTTACAACGGAAGAGTTTACATCTATATGTCCAGCGACAATTACGAGTACAACGCAGATGGCTCAATTAAAGAAAATAGCTTTAATAATTTAAAAAGTGTTTTTCTTATATCTTCAGAAGATATGGTTAACTGGACCGATCATGGTGCTATTCCGGTAGCAGGTGCAAACGGAGCTAATGCAGGGCAGGGAATTGCAAAGTGGGCAGGCGGCTCCTGGGCACCGGCAGCTGCGGTGAAAAATATTAATGGTAAGGACAAATTTTTCCTTTATTTCGCCAATGGCGGAAACGGCATCGGTGTTTTGACGGCTGACAGTCCGATTGGTCCATGGAGCGATCCTCTGGGCAGAGCACTGGTATCCGGCAGCACGCCTGGTATGTCCGGTGTGGTATGGCTCTTTGATCCAGCGGTCTTCGTAGACAGTGACGGAACTGGCTATTTATACTGTGGCGGAGGAGTTCCGGGAGGCCAGAATCCTTCACAGTCCCAGTGGGCAAATCCAAAGACTGCCAGAGTTCTTCGGTTGGGTCAGGATATGATCAGTGTTGTAGGAAGCGCTTCTACCATTGACGCGCCTTTCATGTTTGAAGATTCAGGAATCCACAAGTATAACGGAGTTTATTACTACTCTTACTGCATTAATTTTTCCGGATCTCACCCAGGCAGTGTTCCTCCAGGAGAAATCGGATATATGACCAGCAATAGTCCCATGGGACCATTTACCTATAGAGGCCATTTCTTAAAGAATCCGGGCAACTTTTTCGGAGGCGGAGGCAACAACCATCATTGTGTATTACAGTTTAAGAATCAGTGGTATGTGGTTTATCATACTCAGACCGTGAGTCTCGCTTTATATGGCTCCGGCAAAGGTTACCGTTCTCCCCACATGAATCAGTTGTTCCACAATAGTGACGGAGCCATTCGTGAGGTTGCAGCTAACTATGCAGGAGTGGGTCAGCTTTCCAATTTAAATCCGTATAAGCGGGTGGAAGCGGAAACAATGGGATGGAACGGAAGAGTTTTAACAGACAGAAGCTCTGCTTCCGGAGGACCTGTAAACAATCAGAATGTAACAGGAATCCAGAACGGAGACTGGGTTGCAGTGGGAAATGCAGATTTTGGTTCAACAGGTGCCAACCGGTTTAAAGCTAACGTTGCTTCTACTTCCGGAGGTAAGATTGAAGTTCGTCTTGACAGTGAAAACGGTACACTGGTAGGAACTTTAAATGTGCCAAATACTGGCGGTATGCAGAATTGGAGAGAAGTAGAAACAACTATTAATGGTGCCAGGGGGGTACATAAACTGTTCTTTGCCTTTACCGGAAATGGCAGCGGAAACTTATTTAATTTCGACTATTGGCAGTTCTCATAAGCTTGTCAGAGGTTCTTTGTGATAGCGAGAGAATATATGTAAAGGGGAATTTTTATGGATAATAGTATGAATGAAGCAATGAAAGCAGCCTGGCAGTCTGATAATGGAAATGGTACCTATACCAATCCGATTTTAAATGCGGATTATCCTGACATTGCTGCGATTCGGGTTGGAAAAGATTTTTATATGGTCAGCTCTACGTTTGTATCCTTTCCTTCCATACCAGTTTTGCACTCAAGGGATCTGGTCAACTGGGAGATAATCGGATATGTGACCGCAGATTTAAATGGAACGGGGAAATCCTATGCGCTGACCAACAGCTTTGAGGATTATGGACATGGATGTTGGGCTCCAACCATTGCCTATCGCAACGGTGTTTATTATGTGGGGATTTATCAGGCACAGGGTAGATTTATTCTGTGTACTTCCACCAATCCGGCGGGACCTTATACGAAGACGGTATTTAATCAGGGATTTCATGATCCGGCGCTGTTTCTTGATGACGATGGGACAGGATATATTATTTCAGAAGCAAATGATGTGAAAATCAGTAAACTGAGCCAGGACTATAAGTCTGTGGTAGACAGCAGGGTATCCACCCGTATTGAAGGAATCACCGGTAAGTATCTGGTGGAAGGAACTCACGTTATTAAAAAGAACGGATATTACTATATTTTCCGGAACTCGACTCCGCCGGAATCCTATACCTATTGTCTGCGGTCTAAAAATATTTACGGGCCATATGAAATGAGGATTCTTTTAAACGGGCCGAGAATATCGGGAGGAAGCCAGATTCATCAGGGAGGTCCTATTGATACCCCGACTGGGGAGTGGTGGTTCTACGTATTTCAGGATGGAAACGGCTTAGGACGCCGTGATATTCTGGTACCAATGCAGTGGCAGAATGACTGGCCGGTTCTGGGTGATCCGTCTACCATTAAAAATGTAACAATCGGAGGGAAGAGCTATCCTATGGGAAGTGTCCCCATTACGTACAGAAAGCCAGATGTGGGGGCTTCCTATCCGGTGGTGTCCATTCCTGACAGCGATGAATTTAATTCCTCTGTTATGGGAGTTCAGTGGCAGTGGAACCATTATCCGGACAACAGCAAATGGTCACTTAGCGAACGCCCTGGATATTTACGGCTTCGCGCAAAACAGGCCAATAATCTGTGGAGAGCAACTAACACCCTTACCCAGAGGGTTCAGGGACCTGACTGCCAGGGTACCATTGAGCTGGATACTGCCAATATGGCAGATGGGGATCAGGCAGGACTTTGTCTGTTAAACATTCCTTATGGTTCCATCGGTGTGGTGAAGTCAGCAGGTGTGAAAAAGATAGTTGCTACAATAAATGCGAAGGAGGATTCTCAGGGAGTGATCACCAATGGCCCTGTGCTCCGCAGTAATATCGTTTACTTACGGGCCAGTGCAAATCTCCTGACGGATAAGGCAGTCTTTTCCTACAGTACGGACAATGTTAATTTCACCCAGTTTGGAGGACAGCTGAATATGCCATTTGACCTGGGATTCTTCCAGGGAGATAAGTTTGGTATCTATAATTTTAACACAGCATCTGCCGGAGGATATGTTGACGTCAACTGGTTCCATTTTTACTCCTCAAATAGAAGGGCAACAGGTACTGCAGATACACCGGCTGCAAACGATATGTTGGAAACAAGTATGGCAGTATCCGCGTCAGGTGGAGAGGCAGCTATTAATCTGGCAGCACAAAAGCAGCTGATCCGGGGCTTTGGCGGAATCAACCATCCTGCATGGATTGGAGATTTAACGGCAGCCCAGAGAGAGACTGCCTTCGGAAACGGGGCTAATCAGCTGGGTTTTACCGTTTTAAGAATTTATATTGATGAAAATAAGAATAACTGGAACAGAGAACTGGCCACTGCGAAAAAGGCAAAGGAAAAAGGAGCCCTGCTATTTGCTTCTCCATGGAATCCGCCTAGTGATATGTCAGAGACATTCACCCGCAATGGTGTAGCAGGTCAGAAAAGGCTTAGATACGATAAGTACGTTGCCTATGCCCAGCATCTCAATGATTTTGTTACTTTTATGAAGAATAATGGAGTGGAGCTTTACGCCATATCCGTTCAGAATGAGCCTGATTATGCACATACCTGGACCTGGTGGACTCCGTCTGAAATGCTGAACTTTATGAAAAATAATGCTGGGTCCATTAACTGCAGAGTCATCGCACCGGAATCGTTTTCTTATATGAAAAACATGTCAGATCCGATATTAAATGATTCACAGGCGCTAGCTAACATGGATATCCTGGGAGCACACCTTTACGGTACACCGGAAAGCAGCTTTTCGTATCCACTTTTCAAGCAAAAGGGAGCAAATAAGGAACTTTGGATGACAGAGGTATATTATCCAAACAGCAATAATAATTCCGCTGATTTATGGCCGGAGGCACTTGAGGTTTCCTATCATATTCACAATGCCATGGTATTAGGTGATTTCCAGGCTTACGTATGGTGGTATATCCGCAGGCAGTACGGTCCGATGAAGGAAGATGGAACGATTAGCAAACGAGGTTATAATATGGCCCATTTCTCTAAATTTGTGAGACCGGGCTATGTAAGAGTGGATGCTGCGGCGAATCCGTCAAATGGTATTTATATTTCGGCTTACAAAGGAGATAATAAGGCAGTGATTGTAGCAATCAATAAGAATACATCTGCTGTCAGCCAGAAATTTACATTCCAGAATGGCACGGGAGTTTCGGTATCCTCATGGATCACTGACGGAGGCAGAAACCTTGCAGCGGGCTCCGGTTACCAAGTGTCCGGCAATTCCTTTACTGCCCAGCTTCCAGCCAGAAGTGTAACAACCTTTGTAACCAGTTTAAGCTGATAAAGCATATATTAAATGAATGAGGCAGGGTGCTTTGACGGTCAGTCAGGGTGCCCTGTTTCACCGGTCTAATTCTTAAGTATTTCGTTTTATATTTACGGGACAGGAAACTGGTATTATAATACGCTTATATTGAGAAAGAAGGAGGAGAAAGATGAAGAAAGAATTACCCTATTTCAGTATTGGAGATTCCTTTGGGGGAAATCAGGACTGGTTCCGGGATCCGATGATGCATTTAGGCGGCTGCGGGGCAGCGGCTGCATGTGATGTCTGCATTAATCTGGCGCTCCATCACAACAAAACTCATCTGTATCCATCTGATATAAAAAGACTTGACAAGGAAGCTTACATTGGATTTTCCAGCACAATGAAACCGTATCTAAAACCGCGTTTCGGAGGGATTGATACGCTGGAAGTGTTTATGGATGGCTTTAATCAGTATTTAGAAAATGTGAATGAGCAGAGACTTAAACTATCAGGCTGCCCTGGTGATACTCCTGTAAAAGAAGCGGCAGGTAAAGTGAAAGATCAGATTGACAGGGGAATTCCCATTCCCTTTCTGCAACTTCGCCATAGGAATGTGAACTTTAAGGATCTGGTCTGGCATTGGTTTATGCTGGTGGGATACGAAGAATTTGAGGAAGATTTTTACGTAAAAATTGCTACCTACGGCGGATATCGCTGGTTTTCCTTCTATGAATTGTGGGAGACTGGATATAAGCGTAAGGGTGGACTGGTGTTACTGTGGCAGCAGGAAGAGTAAGGTAAGCTCTGTTTAAAATTTAAGTGCCCGCCTCTTAGAATACAGGAGGCGGGCACATTTTTGCGGCAGACCGCAAGATTAAATTTTAATTATTGTGTCAGGCAGCTGCTAAGTCCTCAGGACTTCTTCTGCCAATGGTTCTGACTGCAGAAACAGCAAATACAATCATCAGTATTAAGGTACATACATAATAGCGACCACGGACACTGTCACCAGCCAAGATATAAGATACCCTTGTTACTACGTATGGTGCCAGAGTCTGACCAATGTTTACAACAGCTCCGTTAATGGCGATGCATAAAGTAATAGCAGCCGGAGTAACACTGGAAATAATATTGGTGATGATCTGTGGAAATACCATCATCATGCCCACACCTGTGAGCAGACCTGAAACATAGACAAGAATCGGTGAAGATGCCAGGGCCATGGAAAGAAGGCCAAGTGCAGAAAGAAGAAATCCTGCCGGCAGAGTCCATTTTTTAAGCAGGCTTGCAATCTTGCCATAGAAAGCTCCGCAGACAAATCCTCCGATGGTGAGCATGGAAAGGCCAATACCGGAAATAGCGGCAGTACCGATCCCTTCGCCTTCCACAAAGAGGGATAAGTTTACGGCAAAACAGTGAAGAAATGTCATGTAAATAAAGATTACTGCATACCAGTAGAACACTGCACCGGGAAGTTTCATCTTCTGACTGGCAGCCCCTTCTTTTTTCTTTCGAACCGGCTGATCCTGAGGAAGACAGAACAAGACTCCAAAGAATGCCGCAATACCAAGAAGATGAACAAGGAATATGTATTTATAGCTTATAACTACTAAAATTCCGCCAACAATGGTCATTATAACGCTTCCTACTGAGCCGGCACTGTTTAACCAGCCCAGTATGGTATCTCTTTCTGAGGGTGCATCAGCAAAGCTTTCAAAAATAATCGCCTGGCTGAGCGGCTGTAATAAGCCAATTCCAAGTCCTACCAGAAGCCTTGAAAGATACAGTACCGTAAAGGAATCGGAAAAAAACGGGATACAGCCACCTGCTGTAAAGATGCACAAAGCAATCAGGGACAGTGTTTTTTTCGAAATTATATCTGCAATCGGTCCGGATAGAAAACTTACCACAACGATAACAAGAGCCGGAATGGTGATCAGTGTCTGAATTGTCTCAATGCTGACATCTGGATAAGCCGCTGCAATGCTGCTCAAACCAGCGGAAATTGCCATTGCCCCCATGGAAATAAGTCCGAGAAACAAAATACCTATTACTGTTTTGATATTACCCTTAAACATAAAATTCCCCTCTCAATGATGATCTGTCTTAACTGAGTAATAATCAGCGAAGTTTGTATGCTTCGCGGTATCCGGAAGCGACGGCCTGCTTGATTCTGCCAATGCGGCTGGCATCACCGATCACAATTACGTTGCTGAATTCCTTTTTCAGTTCATCAGCCAGCTGGTTGTCAGGTTTTACCCCCAGTGAAAGTACTACTGCGTCTGCAGCCAGTTTCTTTTCATTGCCGTCCTTATCTTCCAGGACAACCCCGTCAGGTACAATCTCAAGCAGCTTATGGCCGGGATAATATTCAGGATTAAAAGCGCCCAGCTTTTTCTTAATATCAGTCAGTGGCTGCCAGTAGGCTCCTGGTCCTATTTCATCTGCCATGTCCACAATTTTCATAGTATTATGAAAGCTTGCAAGCAATTCTGCCGTTTCCATACCTGTGAGTCCGGAACCAATCACTGCGATATTCTTATGAGAGATGGATGTTTTTCCGCTTAAAATCTCCTCAGTTGTATAGACATTGGAGCCATTTACACCAGGGATAGATCCGGGAATGACTGGCTTTGAGCCGGTTGCTACAAATACTGCGTGAGGGTTCAGCTTTTTAATTTCCTCTGCAGTAGCTGGTGTATTAAGGCGGACGTTTACATTCAGCTTCTTAAACATGCTTTCATAGTATTCGCCCAGCCAGCCCATTTTTTCTTTGCAGGGCGGTTTTGAACCAAGCCATACCTGGCCGCCAAGGTGATCGCATTTTTCAAATAATGTAACAGCGAAACCTCTCTGGGAAAGTGTCAGCGCTGCTTCCATGCCTGCTGGACCAGCTCCGATTACGGCAACACAGCGTCCATTTCCATTGTTTTCAATGTCATTATAGAACCACTCCTGTCCCGTACGAGGATTGACAGAGCAGTTAATGCCGTCAAACATTGTTTCCATACAGTTAAGACATGAGATACAGCGGCAAATCTCATCGGTGCGTCCGCTTTCCGCTTTATTACACCACTCCGGATCAGCAAGCAGTCCACGGGCGATGGTTACTCCGTCTGTACGTCCCTGTGCAATAATACTTTCTGCAAATTCAGGATTACGGATAACTCCCACTGCAAACACGGGAACATCAATTACTTTTTTAATCTCTTCCGCAAGATATACTTTCCAGCCTTCCGGATAGGAAACTGGTTCCCATGCCTCGTTCATGGTTTCGTATACGCCTGCAGAGACATTTACAGCATCAATTCCAAACGGTACTAAATATTTAACGATCTCGATGGATTCCTCCAGTTTTAAACCGGTTTCATTCTCTGGAATTGGGAATACAGAGCGCTCAAGGAATTCATCTGCTGATATTCTCAGCAT
>JAQSYE010000026.1 GCA_029256305.1 Lacrimispora sp.
CTCGCTATGGCTGCCATCGGTACTAAT
Source organism: Lacrimispora sp. (assembly GCA_029256305.1). Lineage (GTDB taxonomy): Bacteria > Bacillota > Clostridia > Lachnospirales > Lachnospiraceae > Lacrimispora. The sequence goes on from JAQSYE010000026.1 coordinate 28, forward strand.
ACCAATCTGCCAAAGCTGCTAAAAACCGGAAAGAAACCGATTATCCTTGGATTCTGCTGCTGGGTCGGAATTTCAGTTGTCAGCCTTACACTTCAGGTCTTTCTTGGGATCTGGTGAGTTTTAACCATCTCCAGTGCACTTTTCTTGTAAAATAGAATAATATAGTAGAAGTAATATAATTAAAGGAGAGAAGATGTCAAAACAAAGCGCTTCTTCTAAAATAAAAGGTAATGCATTGTTGAGCAAAGGATATCCTGTACAGGATGAGACCAACTCAATTCAAATTGATAAGTATTTTGGACGACTGATGAATTTTATAGAAGAACGTAAACTGGAAGATATCAAGGCTGGGATTAAACAAAATTTACTATTCTGTCAGAACAAAGATGCCCCTGCTTATAATGCTATTATTAATTATTACAACCGTTATAGCAGCTTATGGGGAGCTTATGATCCGAATAAGGGAATATATGATCTTGTGGATAACCGTGCTGATGCATTAGTAAATCATAAAAAAGATTTTGAATGGCTATACGGGCAGCTTAGTGATTATAGATCTAAGAAGATTTTGTTAAATATCCTTTCATATTGGTTTAAGACTGATAAAACATTGATTGGAGATATCTGCGATAAGTGTTTTAGTCAATACTTTGATTTTGACTTGATACACTGTGATCATAACGAGATTTTCGTGGATATCGGAGCTTATATAGGGGATACTTTGATTCAATATACAAATATGTTTGGCAAAAATTGTTATAAGCAAATTTATTGTTACGAAATTGTACCCGCAAACGTACAATCTATTTATAAAAACGTGGAAACATTTAAGCTTGAAAATGTTGTGGTGTGTGAGAAGGGCGTAAGTGATAAAAGTGGATTCATGTATTTAGAGGAAGATGGTGTTTCTTCTGTCCGCCAGCTTGTGGAGGACGGATCTATCAAGACTCCAACAGTTACCATAGATGATGACATTGAGGGAGAAGTAACGTTTATTAAGATGGACATTGAAGGCGGAGAAGAAAATGCATTATTAGGGTGCAGGGATAAGATAGCCCAGTATCATCCCAAATTGGCATTGAGTGCTTACCATAATCATAAAGACCTATGGAAATTAGCTCGTATTATTTATGAAATTGACCCGTCTTATCGGTTTTATCTGCGTTACTATGGATTTGCGCTGGTTCCCACAGAATTTATATTATATGCATTGTAATGAGCAGATGCCAGGCGATACAGAGCTTTATATAAACCTTCAGACTGATGTAAATAAGATTACTCAGCCTGAAGGTTTATTTTATATTTACTTTAAAAATACGGAGTTACTTTTATTCTTATTCTCTCTCACTTCCAGCTGGGAAATGCTGTGTACAAATTTGGAAAATGTGGAGTAACCATAATCTTTCACTTTGAAATCGGAGAATTTGCGATGCATTCCATTGCCAAGCGCCGCCAGCTCCATTCCATTCTTTCCGCCGCCCATAACCAGCTTCACCGCATAATCATCAAGCTCCTGCTTTCTGGTGCGGTTGTCCTTAATCCGTACAGTGACTACATTGCTGGACTTTCTAAGCTCAAAACTGTCCATCTCTTCCAGAAACTTGGATAGAGAGCTGTATCCATAATTTCTCACATCAAAATCCGAATATTTTTTAACCAGCCGGTTTCCTATTTCTCCCAGACCAGTTGCCTTATTCTTATCTTCGTTTTCCAGGATAATAGACGCAATATCCTGTTCAATTACTTCTTTTCCGATAGCTCCGCCGCCGGTTCCCTCTTCATCCTGGTCCAGCAAAACTTCAAGATTGGTAAATACAGTACAGGCAGCACGGAATGATTTAGGAGTTTTTTCCTCCCCCATTCCAATGACTTCCTTTCCTGACTCCCTCAAACGGCTTGCAAGACGGGTAAAATCACTGTCACTGGAAACAATACAGAATCCATCTACATTATCGGTATAAAGTAAATCCATTGCATCGATAATGAGAGCGGAATCAGTCGCATTCTTTCCCACTGTATTGGAAAACTGCTGAATTGGTGTAATGGAATTTTCAAGAAGCTCCATTTTCCATTTGCCCATCTGGGCGCTTGTCCAATCACCGTATATTCTTTTGTATGTAATCACCCCATAGCGGGTCATCTCATCCAGTATACACGTAATGTACTTCGCGGATATATTATCCGAATCAATCAAAACTGCAAATTTCTTATCACTCAATCCTCTGCTCTCCCGTCATAATTGTTTTACATTTTATGTCAATTTGCTTGACTTTGTCTCTATTATATTTCATTTTTCTAATTATTACAATAACATCACAATGGGTAAACTGGGATAATTTTTGCAATGTATTTTTTTGTTTTCGCTCCATACTAAAAAAGAGTTAATTAATCATCAACAGAAGGGAGTGTTAACTATGAATTCAGTAGCTGTTAAGGTAAGCGAATGTGAAACTGCAAAGCCCAGCCAAACCGTAGCACTTGCCATAGCAACCGTTCCCATGCAGCCATGGGAACAGCCTTATGACCCAAAAACAGCGTTAAAGAACGGAACCATATTTCCCAGCCTTAATTTGCCATTTTATGTAACAGGAGGGGAACAGCCATGATCGATCAGAAAAATTTACTCAGTCAGATAACAGAAATCAGCTTTACCGTTAATGATTTAAACCTGTATCTGGATACTCATCCTCTTGATGAGAATGCGTTAAATGCCTTTAAGGACGCTATGACGCAAAGGAAACAACTGCTCCAAACCTATGCGGATAATTTTGAACCACTCACCATGAACTGTATCTGCCCAGATAGCAACAACAAGACGAAATCCCAGACAAAGTATCCCGATCAGAGACATTTTACCTGGAGCGACGGTCCTCTGCCATGGGAAGGAGGTGCATTCTAATGTGGACGTATGAAAAAAGACTTCAATTTCCTGTTAACATCAAAAATACCTGCCCAAAAACTGCTTCACTGATTATCAGCCAGTTTGGCGGACCTGACGGAGAGCTGGCAGCCTCCATGCGTTATCTTTCCCAAAGATATTCCATGCCATGCAAGGAAGTAGGGGGACTTTTAACCGACATTGGAACAGAAGAGCTGGGGCATTTGGAGATGATCTGCTCTATTATTTATCAGCTCACCAAGAACCTGACCATCGAACAGGCGAAAACTGCAGGGTTTGATGCTTATTATATCGATCATACCACCGCGCTGTGGCCTATGGCTGCTGGAGGAGTTCCTTTTAATGCCTGTGAATTCCAGTCCAAGGGCGATGCCATCACCGATCTGGTGGAGGATCTGGCGGCAGAACAAAAGGCAAGAACCACCTACGACAATTTAATTCGCATCATTGCAGAACCGGATGTAAGAGAACCTCTTAAGTTTTTACGGGCACGGGAAGTGGTTCACTTCCAGAGATTTGGGGAAGCACTGGAAAATATAAAGACAACGTTAAATCCGAAAAACTACTATTATTACAATCCGGAATTTGACAAGCAGTTTGTAAAAAAAGAAATGTAAGATTCTATAGCAAAAACACCTTTCGCTTCCTATTATAAACGAAAGGTGTTTTTTTAATTCCTTGCAATTGTTACCGCTGTTCTTCATAACTGTATTTCAACAGTTCATATATTTCATCTGTTACCCGATCATTCTTATAGTACTCATCAAGAAGGCTGATGATTTTCGCAGCATACTCCGATGGAACCGGACGCGATGCTACTGCATCATGAAAATCCTTCTTCATATCATTGACCATTTCTTTTTTTTCCGGAACAGGCAAGCCGTAGATCTTATAAAGCATTCCCATAGCTGCACACGCCTCATTGGGGGAAGTGAGAGGCGCGTTTTCAAACCTGGTCTTAATTTCTACCGCCTGTTTATTAATATAAAATACCATGATAGTATGATTCCTTATACATTTTTCACTAAAGCGATGTCAATCAGGGTTAGTTCCTTCGCTCTGTTTTCCATACTGGTTACAAGGGCCGCTGCCGTATCCAAAGACGTAAGCACGGTCACACCGGTTTCGATCGCATTTCTACGGATTACAAAACCATCCTTGCTTCTGTCTGCGCCCTGAGGCGGAGTATCAATAACCAGATCAATCTCATGACCCAGAATCAGATCCAGGAGGTTGGGGGACTCCTGCTCCAGCTTGCGTACCTGGAATGCCTTGATTCCGTTATCGTTTAATACCTTGGCTGTACCTGCAGTAGAGAAAATCTTGTATCCCTGCTCTTTAAATCTGCGGGCAATATCAATAATCTCTTCTTTATCGGAATCTTTTACTGTTATGATCATGTTCTTATACTTTGGAATCTTGATTCCTGATCCTGCAAAGGCTTTGTAAAGTGCTTCATTAAAGGTCTTAGCTATACCCAGACACTCTCCTGTTGACTTCATCTCAGGTCCCAGGTTGATGTCTGCACCTCGGATCTTTTCAAAGGAGAATACGGGCATCTTTACAGCAATGTAATCTGCTTCCGGCTGAAGTCCTGGCTTATAACCAAGCTCTTTAATGGTATGACCGCAGATAACTCTGGTTGCCAGGGGAACAATGGGGATTCCTGTCACCTTGCTGATATATGGCACTGTACGGGAAGACCTTGGATTGACCTCGATGACATAGACCTCTTCTCCGCTGACAATAAACTGAATGTTGATCATTCCCTTTACATGAAGTGCTCTTGCAAGTCTTCTGGTGTATTCTACCAGCTTGTCTTTGATCTCTTCGTTTAAGCTCTGCGCCGGATATACGGAGATACTATCACCGGAGTGAACGCCTGCGCGTTCAATATGCTCCATAATTCCCGGTATTAAAATGTCTTCTCCATCACAGACTGCATCTACTTCGATCTCTTTCCCCATGATGTATTTATCTACTAAAATGGGGTGTTCCTGAGCGATCTGGTTGATGATGGCGATAAATTCATCAATATCCTGATCAGATATAGCGATCTGCATTCCCTGACCACCCAGTACGTAGGAAGGTCTTACCAGAACCGGATAGCCTAGTTTTGCTGCTACTATCTTAGCCTCTTCTGCTGTAAATACGGTCTGACCTGCAGGTCTTGGAATCTGGCATTCTTCCAGAATCTTATCAAAAAGTTCTCTGTCTTCTGCTGCATCCACATCTTCTGCTGCTGTTCCAAGAATGGGAACTCCCATCTTCATCAGTGCCTCTGTCAGCTTGATGGCTGTCTGGCCGCCAAACTGTACCACTGCTCCGTCCGGTTTTTCAATATCAACAATGCTTTCCACGTCTTCAGGAGTAAGGGGTTCAAAATACAGCTTATCTGCAATGTCAAAATCCGTACTGACTGTTTCCGGATTGTTATTGACGATAATGGTCTCATAACCTTCTTTGCTGAAACTCCAGGTACTGTGAACGGAACAGAAATCAAATTCAATTCCCTGGCCGATCCGGATTGGGCCGGAACCTAATACCAGGACTTTTTTTCTTCCTGTGGTCTGCTCTGCTTCGTTTTCACTTCCAAAGCAGGAGTAATAATAAGGCGTCTCTGCCGCAAACTCTGCCGCGCAGGTATCTACCATCTTATAGACAGCTGTTATCCCATTTTCTTTTCTTATCTGATGTATTTCTTCTATAGATATAGCGGTCAGCTTTGATATTACCGTATCAGGGAATTCCAGTCTCTTTGCTTCTTTTAAAAGCTCAGTGGTAAGAGGACCTTTCTTTAAGGCTTCTTCCATCTCTACCAGAATTGCCAGCTTATCAATAAACCAGACATCAATCTTTGTGATGTCGTGAATCAGTTCATAGGTAAATCCTCTTCTTAATGCCTCAGCGATCACCCAGATCCTTCTGTCATCTATCAGATGAAGGGTTTCTGTCAACTGGTCATCTGTAAGGCCCGTGAAATCATAAGACATTAAGCTGTCCACATTCTGTTCCAAAGAACGAATGGCTTTCATTAAACCGCCTTCGAAATTGGTGCAGATACTCATTACCTCACCAGTTGCTTTCATCTGGGTTCCAAGTGTCCTCTTGGCACTTAAAAACTTGTCAAACGGAAGACGTGGCATCTTAACCACACAGTAATCAAGCATCGGCTCGAAGCTTGCATAGGTCTTCTTTGTTACCGCATTCTTAATCTCATCAAGCGTGTATCCCAAAGCGATCTTGGCAGCAACTTTGGCAATGGGATATCCAGTTGCCTTAGAAGCCAGAGCAGAAGAACGGCTGACTCGGGGATTTACCTCGATTACACAGTATTCAAAGCTCTCCGGGTGAAGAGCATACTGAACGTTACATCCGCCTGTGATACCCAGCTCGCTGATAATTCTTAATGCAGAGGTACGAAGCATCTGGTATTCCTTATCTCCCAGTGTCTGGGAAGGAGCTACCACGATGCTGTCGCCTGTATGAACGCCTACCGGATCAAGGTTTTCCATGTTGCAGACCGTAATTACATTGCCTGCGCCATCCCTCATCACTTCGTATTCAATCTCTTTCCAGCCTGAGATACAGCGTTCCACCAGAACCTGACCGACACGGGATAAACGGAGTCCATTTTCAAGGATTTCACGGCACTGTGTGGAATTTTCAGCAATTCCGCCGCCGGAGCCTCCCATTGTATAAGCAGGGCGTAAAACGATGGGATAACCGATCTCTTCGGCTATTCTTAAGCCATCTTCCACATTTTCCACGATATCAGAAGGGGCCACCGGCTCACCGATCTTCTCCATAGTTTCCTTAAACATCTCACGGTCTTCTGCCTTTTTAATGGTCAGGGCAGTGGTTCCGATGAGGCGGACATTGTTCTTTTCAAAAAAGCCCCTATCTTCCAGCTCCATGGCAAGGTTCAAACCTGCCTGGCCTCCAAGTGTAGGAAGAACACTGTCTGGTCTTTCTTTTAAAATCAGCTGCTCCACAACCTCTACGGTCAGCGGCTCAATATAAACCTTATCTGCAATATCTTTATCTGTCATGATGGTTGCAGGATTGGAATTTAATAACACAACTTCAATTCCTTCTTCTTTTAAAGAACGACATGCCTGCGTTCCGGCATAATCAAATTCTGCCGCCTGGCCGATGATAATCGGACCGGATCCAAGAACTAGTACTTTTTTGATATCCTGATTCTTAGGCATTCTTTCCCACCTCCATCATGTTTATAAACCGGTCAAATAAGTAGCTGGAATCCTGAGGTCCCGGACATGCTTCCGGGTGATACTGTACGGTAAATATGTTCTTTCCGGTATATTTCATGCCTTCGTTTGTTCCGTCGTTGACGTTAACAAATGCAGGTATTGCCACAGCCGGATCCACAGTATCTTCATCCACCACATATCCGTGGTTCTGAGAAGAGATGTACACTCTTCCGGTTTCTAAATCTTTAACCGGGTGATTGCCGCCTCTGTGTCCGTATTTCAACTTATGGGTATCTGCACCAGTGGCCAGTGCCATCAGCTGATGCCCCAGGCAGATTGCAAAGATGGGAACTTCTGATTCATACAGCTTGCGGATTTCCTTAATAATGTCTGTGCATTCCTTGGGATCTCCGGGGCCGTTTGACAGCATAATACCATCGGGGTTAGAAGAGAGAATTACTTCTGCCTCCGTATCTGCCGGATATACAGTAACCTCACAGCCTCTCTCATTTAAAGACCGTGCAATATTCTTTTTAGCACCTAAATCTAACAGCGCTACCCGCTTACCATTACCAGGAAGCACATAAGATTCTTTACAGGTGGTTGCCTTCACAACGCCCGTTACGGAATATGTTTTCATACGCGAAATGACTTCGTCAAGATCAAATCCTTCATCGGTTGTGATCATGCCGTTCATTGTACCTTTTTCTCTTAAGATTTTTGTTAGGGCTCCGTTCATTGTACCTTTTTCTCTTAAGATTTTTGTTAGGGCTCTCGTATCGATACCACTGATACCTGGAATGTCGTTATTTTCTAAGAAATGCTGAATGGTATCCTCGCTTCTAAAGTTGCTGGGGATTCTAGATAATTCTCTGACAATGTAGCCATCTGGCCAAGGTTTATATGACTCCATATCTTCCTGACAAATGCCGTAATTACCAATTAGCGGATATGTCATCACAACTGCCTGTCCCGCATAGGATGGGTCGGTGAGGACTTCTAAATAACCCGTCATGGAAGTATTAAATACGATCTCACTGATCACTTCCCGTTTTGAACCAATGCTCGTGCCTGTAAAAACAGTGCCGTCTTCCAGTATTAAAAAAGCTTTCATACGCAAAGTCCCAATCCTTTCTTAAAATTTGTCCACGGTTTCTGGACATAAAGGGATACCCGAAGGGTGTTTCTTAAAATTTGTCCATGTCTTTTGGACATAGAGGGATACCCGAAGGGTGTTCTTAAAATTTGTCCATGTCTTTTGGATATAAAGGGATACCCCGAAGGGTTAATTTTGAGCTGACTGTTGTCAGACCAAATTGAATAGATTATACATTATACCGCGACATTTTTCAACTGTTTTTTTATAATTTATTTATCTACTTTTTATACATTATTTCTATTTTTTCAGATATTTTAATCAAGTTGAGTGTATATTTATGCAAAGCAATTAATATTATACATTTCCGTATACTTTGCGCCAACTTCGAACAAACTATTCATGAGGTGATAAATCATGATTGATAACAGTGAACTTCCCATTGGTTTTACCATGGAACTGGCACAGCATTCGGACGTTATGCTACAGTTTGCCGGACTCTCTAAAATGGAGCAAAACCGCATCATCAATGGAGCAAGAGAAATTGAAAGCCGCGATGAAATGAGAAGCTATGTGGAGTCCATGTTCCATGAACCAAAAACATCTTTCTTTTAAAAAAGTCCCCGTAAAAACTGATTTATTTAGTTTTATGCGGGGCTTTTGTAATCATTGCCCAGGGCAGCTAATATATTAATAATAATCATTCAATAAGGGGCTATTATGAATCCATATATGACCACTGCCCAGGAAACAGCTTCTATCGGCTCTCTTCAGGTAGATGTGGTATCTTCCGAGAACAACTATCCGATCGGGGACGCAGAAGTTTCCATTTCCTATACAGGAGACCCCGGCAGTATTTTAGAAAAGGTTACTACCGACAGTTCCGGTCAGTCTGAGACCGTAAGTTTGTCAGCACCGCCTGTAGACTTAAGTCTGTCTCCTGGGCTGGCCCAGCCGTATTCAGAATATTCACTTTTTATTACTGCACAGGGTTTTGAACCAGTGGCTATCTCTGGAACTCAGATTCTTGCAGATACGGATGCCATTCAGCCTGTGCGCATGACTCCTGTTAAAGACCAGACAACTCCCGATACGCCCATCACCATTCCGGATCATACTCTGTATGGTGATTATCCTCCAAAAATAGCAGAGGCCGAAGTAAAGCCTGTTGCAGAAACCGGCGAAATCGTATTAAGCCGTGTTGTGGTTCCCCAGACAATTATTGTACATGATGGTGTGCCCACCGATCCCACAGCCTCCAATTATTATGTTCCCTATGGCGATTATATTAAAAATGTAGCATCCAGTGAAATTTACGCTACCTGGCCCAAGGAAACGATTGTTGCTAATGTTCTTGCAATTATGAGTTTTACGTTAAACCGGGTTTATACGGAATGGTACCGGAATCAGGGTTACGACTTTACCATCACTTCCTCAACTGCGTTTGACCACAAATGGATATACGGCAGAAATATTTATGAAAGCATTTCCCAGGTTGTAGACGAAATCTTTAACAGTTACTTATCCCGGCCGGGAATCAAACAACCGATCTTAACCCAGTACTGCGACGGAAACCGGGTGACTTGTCCAAATTGGATGAAATTCTCCGTAACTATTACGGAAGCAACATGTACATCAATACAGCTGACCAGGTTTCCGGTGTTCCGTCCTCCTTCCCGGGATATAACTTATCCGTAGGTGCATCCGGCGACAAGGTCCGACAGGTCCAGGAACAGCTTGATACCATCGCCGGTGTCTATACCAAAATCCCCAGACTCACAGCAGATGGGGTATATGGAGAAAACACGGCAGAGTCGGTTCGACAGTTTCAGTCCATATTCAAACTTCCTGTGACTGGAGTCATTGATTTTGCAACCTGGTATAAGATCTCACAGATCTATGTGGGTATCACAAGAATTGCTGAATATTCTTAAACTCTATAAAAGAGGGATATCACGTCAGATTTGTATCCGACGAAATATCCCTCTTTTTTAATTACCAGAAAGCAATTATCCCTCGCCTCCCAGAAGATCTGCCACTACGTAACCCAGAAGTGCCAGTGCAATCCCCCCCAGCAATTCATATAACGCCACAGTTCTCCAGGACACATCCCACAAAATAACAAAGGGCGAGGAAATCACCAGGCCAATGACCACCCGGTACATCTGATGTTCATAACGAGTTAATAGCCGCTCCACAACCCTGGCAAATACAAGAACACCCGTAATCATACCAAAAAAATATGGGACTAATACCATTCCATTTTGGATTATGCTTTGAAAATCAAGAGCACACGCCGCTCTGATGCAGGCATTGTTCGTCTGTAATACAGGCTCGTAAAAACCCAGCATCATCATAATCATTGATCCGCTTACCCCTGGCACAATCATGGTAGCTGCTGCCAGAAGCCCAACTGCGAAAAGAGTCACCACCCAGTATCTCCCAGATGATAGATATTCCGCGCCGGAAGCCATGGCAAACCCCTCTCCGCTATGGCCAGAAGCGATCGCCGTCTCTGCCACATATGTGATCAGAATTACGATGCTGCAGGTGACACCAGCTGTTATAATCCCTTTCCAAAAGTCATTTTTCTTTCCGGAAAAAGCTTTGCGTCCAAGAGCAGGAAGACCTCCTCCGATTAATCCCAGAAATGAAAGTTTTGTTTGAAGGGGATATGTATGAAACAGATATTCAAACGCCAGGGACAAAAAAATGATGCCTGCAACTGCACCGATTCCATAAGGAAGAAGAAGTCTTATACTTTTCAACGGTTCCTTAAAGAGCCGATTTATTGCATGGATGATTTTATCATAGACACCCATAGTAATGGCCAGCACCCCACCACTGATGCCTGGCAGTATATTTGCCACACCAATAATTACACCTTTTAACAGCTCACCGATATACTTCAAGCAATTCCTCCTGCATTAATCCGTATATCCAATCCTATGCCCCTTTAACCACTTCTAACACATCTTTTACCTGATTGAGCCTATAATCTGCAAGACTCTGGTCGAATCCATATCTTGTATCAATGACTGCCGCAATTTTAAGCCCTGCCCGGTGTGCAGCGGTTATTCCAATCGTGGAATCCTCCACCGCCAGACATTCTTCCGGCTTTAGCTTTAGCTGCCCGGCTGTATATAAATAGATCTCTGGATCAGGTTTGCTCTTTTTAAACTGTTCTCCGCTGACCACTGCCTCAAAATAGTCCCGGATTACATTCTCTTTGAGAACCCGCTCCACAATCTCCAGATGAGTGGAAGAAGCCACAGCCAGTCGGAAACCTGCGTTTTTTAACTGTTTTAATGTATCTGTTACCTCTATGCGGTAAATGCTTTGGTAGTCCATCTCGCTGTAAATATCTCTTAGCCGGAATTCGGTCCTTAACTCTTCCCAGGTCTGTCCATTGGAAATAACCCTCTCCACTACTTCCCAGCACTCCTGCTTCGTTGCTCCCACCATAGGATACAGATCTTCCAGTTTTACGTTAGGATTTTTCTTTTTGGCAAATTCCAGCTGATATTCCAGATACACACCCTCGCTGTCAATAATAACACCATCCATATCAAATATCACTGCCTTAATCATCATTCTCTCCTCTGTATTCATTCTGAATAAAACCATACGACAAAAAAAGGCATCTTGTCAAGACAAAGAAATAAAAGATGACCGGAAAAGGCTCTCATGTGTCGCCCCTTCCGGCCAATTTCCCGGGCTCAATAAACAGCCGGGCGTTTCACCATAAATGTATTATGCCCCAGCTGCCTGAGAGCCTGCTCCATCTTAACAGCATTGTCCATATTTCGGAAAGCACCGACGCGAACCTTATATAATCCATCTTCATAAACTACAAATGCTGGAAATCCCTGAGACTTTAATATATTGGCCTGATCCTCTGCCAGAGAACGAACCCGAAAAGCGCCAGTCTGTATCTGATAATATTCAATCTGGTTCTCTTCCTGCTGTTTGATGGTATTTAAAATACCATTGGCAATCGCCTGGGCAATCTCATTAAAGTGATCATCAAAGAGATAATTATCCGCTTCATTATCTATAAATCCAACCTCCAGCAAAACGGTGGGAAGCTTTGTTCTTCTGAGCACTACAAGCCCTGGGCGTTCCACCATGCCTAAATTGGTAAACCCTACCGTACCAAGGGCATCTCCGATATTTTTACCGAGCATTCCCTCCATACCTTTGTTTTCAAAAACAACTGTCTCAACTCCGGATCCGGTTCCTGGAACTGGCATGGCATTCCGGTGAATGGAAACGAACAAATCGGCTTCTGCATCATTGGCCATCATGGCTTTTTCCAGGGGTGTATTATAGGTATCGTCAGTCCTTGTATATCTGACATCGACTCCGTTGTCTGCCAGGATTTTCCCGACAGCAAGCGCAAGTTTTAAGTTATCATCTTTTTCCTGCCGCCCATTATAAACTGCACCCGGGTCCGCACCGCCGTGACCGGCATCTATTACCACGATCTTTCTCTCAGCCAAAAGAAAAACTCCTTTCACATAACTCTATTCTATAAAGTATGTAAAAGAAGTGTTCTCCGTACCATATTTCAGACCACGATTTATTCATTTTCTCCTAATTCCGCCATAACATCCACTCCCCTGGGCCCAACAGGGGTGGAAAAGACGATCTGGGTACTGGTCTTTCCGTACTTCTGGAGCTGTCCGATGAAAATATCCAGCTCCATGGTGCTTTGAAATGCCACCTTAATCAGCATGGAATAATCTCCGGTAACACAGTTGCATTCCAAAACATTGGGTATTGAATCCATGTAGGAATAAAACTGAATTTTATCAAGTGGCGATACATCAAGATTCACAAATGCAATGATATGGTATCCCAGTTTCATCGGATCCACTGACGCATGATAACCGGTGATGATTTTTTCCCGCTCCAGCTTTTCGATTCTGGAGGAAACAGCAGGCGAAGACAAAAAGGTATTTTCTGCTATGTTCTTTAAAGATGCCCGGGCGTTCTTTTGCAGTGTCTGCACTATTTTCTTATCAATATCGTCCATATCTTCCTCCTTGAATTAAAAAAAAGCGCCAGTACCTCTAAAGTACTGAACGCTTTTGTTCTTACAAATTAAGCTTAAACCTTATTATTCTTTTCTTATCAATATCATAACCAATTATCAAATACTTGTCAACGTTTATTTTATTAAGGATGGCATCTTTTTCATCCGCGCGATGGCTTCCACTGTATTTTCATAGGTACCAAATGCAGTAAGACGGAAGTACCCTTCTCCGCTTGGACCGAATCCGCTTCCAGGTGTTCCCACAACGCTGGCTTCCTCTAAAAGTCGGTCAAAGAAGTCCCAGGAAGTCATTCCTTCCGGCACCCTCAACCAGATATAAGGAGCATTCACACCTCCGTATACTTCACAGCCAGCTTCTTTTAAGCCATCATAGATCACCCTTGCATTTCTCATGTAATAGGCAACCTGCTCCTTTAACTGAACCTTACCTTCATTGGAATAAACCGCTGCTCCCGCTTTCTGAATGATGTAGGGCGCGCCGTTAAATTTGGTTCCGTGGCGTCTTGCCCATAAAGAATGAAGCATGACTCCGCCCCTCTCCAGTGATTTGGGGATCACGGTAAAGCCAAGGCGTACACCGGTAAAGCCGGCATTCTTGGAAAAAGAACGAAGCTCAATGGCACAGGTTTTGGCTCCCTCTATCTCATAGATGGAATGGGGTACATCATCCTGGGCGATGTAGGATTCATAGGCCGCATCGTAAAGAATAACTGCGCCTGTCTCATTGGCATAATCCACCCATACCTTTAACTGATCTCTGGTAAGCGTGGTTCCGGTAGGATTGTTTGGAACACATAAGTAAATCAGATCAGGAGTCTCCTGTGGAAGCTGTGGAACAAAATGATTCTCAGCTGTACATGGCATGTAAATGACATTGCTCCATTTACCGGTCTTTTCATCATATTCGCCAGTTCTTCCAGCCATGACATTGGAATCCACATAAACCGGATAAACAGGGTCGCAGACCGCAATCTTACAGTCCTGATCGAATATCTCCTGAATATTTCCGCAGTCGCTTTTTGCTCCGTCAGATACAAAAATTTCATCCGCTGAAATCTGACAGCCTCTTGCAAGGTAATCTTCATTTACAATCAGCTCTCTTAAAAAACCATATCCAAGATCCGGTGCATATCCATGAAATGTTTCTGCCTCTCCCATCTCATCTACAGCTTCGTGAAGCTCCTTAATAATTGCCGGAGCAATCGGCTGGGTCACGTCACCGATACCAAGACGAATCACCTTTTTATCGGGATTTGCCTCTATATAAGCATTTACTTTTTTTGCGATAGTGGAAAATAGATAGCTTCCTGGAAATTTTAAGTAGTTTTCATTGATCTTAACCATAGGTTCCTCCTGTTTTTAAAGATTATTTATGTCCAACTCTCCTGCAAACACCTCTACAGCAGGACCAGTCATAAATACATGACCGCTTCCCTCTCTGTCCCAGTGAATGGTTAAGTTGCCGCCTTTTAATGATACCTCCACCGTATTGCCGGTGCGTCCGCAAAGTGCTGAGGCAACTGCGCTGGCTGTCGCTCCAGTCCCACACGCCCAAGTCTCCCCGCTTCCTCTCTCCCACACCCGCATGCGGATGTGCTCCGGACTGATGACCTGAATAAATTCAGAATTGGTACGCTCTGGAAAACGTTCATGATTTTCAAAGCCAGGGCCAACTGACTCTAAATCCAGGCTGTCAATGTCATCCATATAATAAACTGCATGGGGGTTGCCCATGGAAATTCCAATAAATTCATAATCCGTACCATTGATACAGATCGGCTCCGGAATCTGACTGGTCACTTCGGGGATGCCCATGTCAACCGTTAAAAGAACCGCCTTTCCATTTTCCTGGGTCACTTTTAAATGCTTAATTCCAGCTCCCGTTTCCACATCAAACTCCGTCTTTTCCACCAGATGATGATCGAAAACATATTTACCCACGCAGCGGATTCCATTGCCGCACATAGGGCTCTCTGAGCCGTCAGCGTTAAACATGCGCATACGGCAGTCAGCCACCTGGGACGGACAGATTAGAATCAGACCGTCTGCTCCGATTCCAAAATGCCTGTCACTGACTTTTTTTGAAAGTTCTGCTGGATTCTCAACGGATTCCTCAAAGCAGTTTATATACACATAATCGTTTCCGATTCCCTGCATTTTCGTAAATTTCATCTTATTCCCCCACTTTTAAATATTAATAAGGCTCATAATCATCTGGGCTGTCTCAACCATATTGGTTCCGCTGTCCATACTGCACTTTTGAATGTAACGGTGCGCTTCTGATTCTGTCATATGATTCCGCTCCATCAAAAGTTCCTTGGCCTGCTTAATCAGATCCTGCTCTTCTCCGCTTCTCTCTTTTGGCTGGCTCTTTAATTTCTTCCGCCTTTTTGCCAGAGATTCCATCATCATCTCTA
The DNA here is from genome assembly GCA_029256305.1 of Lacrimispora sp. Taxonomy (GTDB): domain Bacteria; phylum Bacillota; class Clostridia; order Lachnospirales; family Lachnospiraceae; genus Lacrimispora. The sequence goes on from JAQSYE010000026.1 coordinate 15,713, forward strand.
ACGTGCTTAAAAGATCCTGAACTTTTAAAGGCAGACCAAGACATACCACATCATCCGGTGCCCTGCCGCTCCACTGACTGGGAGATGCTACAAGGAGCATGAGCATCCCTTTGGGAAGACATTCATAAATCTCCTGATATACCATATCCGCAAATCTGCAGCCACATACCACAATTCCGCTGCCCAGCTCATCAGCGCTGTTCACTGCCTGAGCGCCGGAGGTGCAGACTGCTGAGACCGAAAAGCCGTTTTTCATAAGAATATTCTTTATATTTTTCGCATCCTCTGCCTTTGAAAATGCCACAATCACATTGGTCAAACACTCTCACCTCCAGATAACAGTATCAGGGAACAGGATCTATTAATACTTGTATAAGTATTCTTCCACTTCCCAGTCCGTTACCTGAGCACGGAATATCCGCCATTCAGCTTCCTTTGCTTCCAGGTACTTGGTATAAATGTGCTCGCCTAACACTTCCTTCATAAACTCATCCCTGCGGAATGCTTCAATGGCCTCTCCCAGTGTTTCAGGAAGCTGCTCGATTCCTTTTAAAGCCATCTCCTCGACCGACATGGAATAACCATTACAGTCCACGCTTTCCGGAGGAGTCATCTTCTTTTCTATGCCATCAAGGCCTGCAGCAAGACAGGCGGCAAGAGCCAGATAGGGGTTTACTGCAGAATCCGGACTGCGCAGCTCAATGCGAGTGCTTTCCCCTCTTGCACAGGGAATCTTAATCAGAGAGTTTCGGTTTGAACGGGCAGACCATGCCACATAAACCGGAGCATCATATCCGGGAACAAGACGCTTATAGGAATTGACCAGAGGGTTGGTTAAAATTGTCATTCCCTGCATATGGTGAAGAATACCTGCCATAAACTGATAAGCCGTCTGGCTTAATCCCAGTTCATCCGCTTCATCCTCAAACATATTCTTACCTGACAAATCAGAAAGTGACATATTAATGTGCATTCCGGAACCATTGACACCTGCTTTCGGCTTGGGCATAAAGGTGGCATGAAGGCCGTGGCGCTTTGCAATTGTTTTCACTGCCATCTTAAATGTCATGATGTTATCTGCAGTCACCATGCCTTCGGCATACTGAAAATCAATCTCATGCTGTCCCGGAGAGATCTCGTGGTGGGATGCCTCAATCATAAAGCCCATCTCTTCCAGAGTAAGTATCATATCTCTGCGTACATTCTCCGCCTGATCAATGGGGGCCACATCAAAATAACCAGCCATTTCATGGGTGTCTGTGGTGGGACGTCCCTCCTCATCCATATGGAAAAGAAAGAATTCGCACTCAGGACCTGCATGAAATACAAAACCCATATCACTGGCTTTTTTCAAAATCTTTTTCAATACAAACCGGGGGTCCCCCTCAAAAGGAGTCTGATCCGGGCAGTGTACATCACACATCAGTCTTGCAACTTTCCCCTGCTGGGGACGCCATGGGATTATTTCAAAAGTATCCAGATCCGGATAGAGATACATATCAGATTCTTCACTTCTTACAAAACCCTCTATGGATGAACCGTCAAACATACAGTGGTTATCCAGGGCTTTTCCCAGCATATTCTTTGTGATTGCAACATTTTTCAACATACCGAATATATCCGTAAACTGAAGACGGATAAATTCCACATCTTCTTCTTCCACAATGCGGAAAATATCTTCTTTGCTATACTTGTTCATAAACACTCTCCTTTTCTCATGATTGAATAAAGAGCCCCAACCTTATCGGGACTCTTTGCCACTTATGCGATCCTTGCAAAGCGTCTCTGCTCTATAGGAACGAAGTTCCTTAAAAAATGATTCAAAGAAATAGGGTGGGCAAACACAGCCTCACTACAATGGACCATCTTCGCACCACCCCGTCATATGTGTAAAATATAACAGCTGGAAAAAAATTTGTCAATGTGTTTTTTCATTCCCGTTTTGATACCGGAGAGCCCGAACTGCATTTAATATGGCAATCACAGAAACGCCCACATCACCGAAAACGGCCGCCCACATAGTGGCAATTCCTGCAGCCGACAGGATTAAAATCAGCACCTTTACGCTGATTGCAAAAATAATATTCTGCTTTACAATTCCGACTGTTTTTCTGGCAATCAGGATGGTATCAACCAGTTTTGTAAGCTCGTCGGTCATGATTACTACGTCCGCCGCCTCAACGGCTGCATCGGACCCGATCTGACCCATGGCAATTCCCACATCTGCGCGGGCCAGAACCGGTGCATCGTTGATTCCGTCTCCCACAAAAGCCAGTGCTGCACCCTTTTGTTTCTTAGCCAGCAGTTCTTCCACTTTTCCTACTTTATCACCGGGAAGGAGACCTCCATGAACCTCATCAAGTCCAAGCTTTTCTCCCACCAGTTTTCCAACCTCCGGTTTATCGCCGGTAAGCATCACAATCTTTTTCACTCCTGCTGCCCTTAAGCCCTTTAATGCTTTCGGTACGTCTTCCCTGATGGTATCAGAAATGGTTACGCAGCCAAGATAGGTATTGTTATCTGCTATATAAAGTGTTGTTCCTTCTGACGAATCAACGGCGTTTACAAGGATTCCCTGCTTCTCCATCAGTCTGGCATTCCCGATATAAAGCTCTCTTTCCTTATTCTGTGTATAAACGGTTGTTTTTACTCCAAATCCCGCAAGTTCTTCTGCTGCGCCCACCATTGACTGATCAAGGATTTTCCCATATGCTTCTTTTACCGAATGAGCGATTGGGTGATTGGAATGAAACTCACCATATGCGGCAAGCTCTAAAAGATCTTCTTTCGTTCCCTCCAACGGATCCACACTGGTAACACAGAATTTCCCAGTTGTTAAGGTTCCTGTCTTATCAAAAACCACAGTGTCAAGGTTTGCCATGGCTTCCAGATAGTTGCTGCCCTTTAAAAGAATTCCCTGGCCAGAGGCTGCTCCAAGACCTCCAAAAAAGCTTAATGGAACCGATATTACCAGTGCACAGGGACAGGAAACAACTAAAAAGCTGCAGGCACGGTAAATCCAGGTTCCCCAGTCACCGGTGAAAAGAGGTGGGATTACCGCAAGCAAAAAGGCAAGTATTACGACTACAGGAGTATAGATTCTTGCAAATCTGGTGATAAAATTTTCAGCTCTGGCCTTCCTAGAGCTGGCATTTTCAACCAATTCTAAGATCTTGGCAACGGTGGAGTCATCAAAAAGTCTGGTTACCCGTACTTCTAAAACACCATTTAGATTGATGGAACCACTTATAACCGGATCATTCTCTTTTATCTCAACAGGCATAGACTCACCGGTCAATGCTTTGGTATCAAGGCTGCTGCTTCCTTTCACCACGACTCCATCAAGAGGTACTTTCTCTCCAGGCTTTACTACGATGATGTCATCAACCGCCACTTCATAGGGATCAACCTTCTCTTCTGCTCCGTCACGAAGCAGATTGGCATATTCCGGATTAATATCCATAAGATCTGTTATGGATTTTCTTGACCGGTTTACTGCATAATCGTTAAACAGCTCGCCGATCTGATAAAATAGCATAACGCCGACCGCTTCTTCCAGAGCTCCGATTCCGATCGCTCCAAAGGTCGCCACTGACATTAAAAAGTTTTCATCAAAAAACTGTCCATTCCTAATATTTCTGACCGCTCTTAAGGGGATATCATACCCTGCCGCCAGGTAAGATATGATAAATAAGATCCAGTACCAGAAAACTCTTCCCTCGGCTGCCATGGCAAGCGCAAAGAATACGGCACTTATCATCAGCCTGATTCCCATAATTTTCTGTTTCTTTGTCATAACTGCTCCTTATGCTTACCGAAGAATTTTAAATTCCGCTTCCGGCTCAATTTTATAGGCTGTCTTCTTCGCTGCTTCCATAATCTCATCCACTTTTTCCTCTAAAACCTCCATGGTTAATCTCTGGGTCATAAAGCTTAAGGACGCATTTTCAACACCATTTAATTTTTTTACCTCTTCTTCAATTTTAGCCGCACAGTTTGCACAGCAAAGTCCCTCTAATTTAACAATCTTTTTCATCTTTTATCTTCTCCTTTTCTCTCTATTTTAATGGAAATCCTTATTCGCTGATATGCTCCATCCCTTGAGCCAGGATGGTCTCTATATGACCGTCTGCCAGGGAATAGAAAACGGTCTTTCCTTCTCTTCTAAATTTCACCAAACGCATCTGCTTTAACACACGAAGCTGATGGGAAATAGCTGACTGCCCCATCTGAAGCAGATTGGCAATATCACAGACACACATCTCTGACTGGCTGAGTACATAGAGAATTCTGATTCTTGTAGGATCACCGAATATCTTAAAAAAATCTGCCAGATCCAACAGCTGCTGCTCTTTGGGCATTACTTTTATTACCTGATTCACAACATTCTCATGGACGCAAATAAAATCACATTGATCGATGTCGCCATCGCCAATGACTTTTTCTTCTGCCATCTGATACCTCCTTACATATTATTATATGAATATCTGTTCATATGTTTATATTATCATTTTTAGTTTATTTGTCAAGTACCTTTTGCCGGGGTATTGACAGTTTTTTCTAGCGGTGATAGACTATAAGTCCTTTTCCATATCTAAACTCACATCTCAAATTCAGGAAAAGAGAATATTGATACCACGGTAGAGTCCCCGGAGTAATCCCGGAGAGCTGTGCTGGCTGTTTTGCCTGCACTGACCGCTTGGAAAGATATTAGAACGTTCTGGCCAGTTATGACAGACCTCTTCCCGATTACGGCAAGAGCTGCCCGCTGCAGGAATGGACCGTTCTCAAATATTACTACCAGGAGGAATTTATATGATTCAAGTGGAACACATGAACAAGACTTTCAAAGTCGCAAGAAGAAGTGCCGGATTTTCCAATGCAGTAAAGGCGCTTTTTCACAAAGAGACCGACACGGTCCACGCTCTTTCCGATCTTTCCTTTCGCATTGGAGACGGAGAGATGGTAGGCTATATCGGCCCCAATGGTGCTGGTAAAAGCTCCACCATCAAAATTTTAAGCGGTATCCTGACTCCGGATAACGGAACCTGCCTGATTAACGGACGGATTCCATGGACGGACAGAAGGGAACATGTAAAGGACATCGGCGTCGTATTCGGACAGCGCACTCAGCTATGGTGGGACGTTCCTGTTATTGATTCCTTTGAACTGCTTCGCGACATCTACGAAATCCCCAAACACCAATACTTAATTACCTTGGAAGAACTCACGGAACTTCTTGCTTTAGAAGAGATCATAAAGACTCCGGCAAGACAGCTTTCTCTGGGTCAGCGTATGCGCTGTGAAATTGCAGCGTCTCTTCTCCATACCCCAAAGATCCTTTTTCTTGATGAACCAACCATTGGACTTGATGCAGTCTCCAAGCTTGCAGTCCGGGATTTTATCAGAAAGCTAAACCGGATCCACAAGACCACAGTCCTTCTTACCACCCACGACATGCAGGACATAGATGCTCTTGCAGACAGGGTTTTACTGATCGGAAAAGGCCGGCTGCTTTTAGACGGAACACTTTCCGATTTAAAATCCCGTTGTGAACCCCCATGCGCCACCTTAGATGAGATCGTTGCCTCCCTTTACCGGGAATTTCAGATTTAGGAGGGGGCAAAATGAGAAAATACTGGTCTTTTTTCCGCATTCGTTTTATCCGAGGACTTCAATACCGCGCCGCTGCTCTTTCCGGCATGGTGACACAGTTTGTATGGGGTGCCATGGAAATTCTCTTGTTCCGGGCCTTTTATGAAGCCTCACCAGAGAGCTTTCCCATGACCTTTGAAGCACTATCCACTTATGTATGGCTTCAGCAGGCATTTCTTGCTCTTTATATGGTCTGGTTCTGGGAATCGGAACTTTTCAATTCCATCACAACCGGAGATGTGGCCTATGAATTATGCAGGCCGGTCCGCCTTTATGACATGTGGTTTGTCAGAGGACTGGCTGTTCGGCTTTCAAAAGCAGTTCTTCGCTGCATGCCAATCCTGATTTTTTCCTGGTTCCTTCCTGCTCCCTATGGGCTCACTCTACCAGGAGATATGAAAATCTGGGCAATGACCCTTTTGTCTATGACACTCGGACTGCTTCTCATCGTGGCTTTCGGCATGATTGTTTACATGTCCGTATTTTACACCGTATCCCCCCAGGGAATTAAACTGTTCGTTACTTCTATGGCGGAATTTTTAAGCGGCTCTGTCATACCGATTCCATTTATGCCTGACCACGTTAAAAGAATCGTTGAATTTCTTCCCTTTGCCTCTGCACAAAATGTTCCCTTTCGCATCTTTTCCGGAGATATCACAGGACCTGATGTATACAGCAGCATGGCCAAACAAGTATTCTGGCTGTTTGTATTCATTCTGATCGGGCGGATCCTGGAAAAACGGGCATTAAGACAAATTGTCATACAAGGAGGCTGAAAGGAGCATACCATGAATATAGTCAGGCTTTATGTAAGTTTTATTCTCATGCATTTAAAAAGCATGATGCAGCACAAAGTTTCATTTTTCATGACATTAATCGGTCAGTTTTTAATCTCTTTTAATATATTTTTAGGAGTTTACTTTATGATGACCCGTTTCCATGAGGTTAACGGATTTTCTTACAGCGAAGTACTGCTGTGCTTTTCCATTACGCTCATGGCTTTCACACTGGCGGAAACCATATTTCGGAGCCTGGATACCTTTGAGAGCATTATCGGAAACGGTGAATTTGACCGCATTCTGCTCCGGCCGAAAAACAGCCTGTTTCTGGTTCTGTGCAGCAAGATCGACTTAACCAGGTTCGGACGTCTTCTTCAGGCTGTTGTCATGCTGGTTTATGGGATTTTATCCAGTTCCATAAACTGGACGCCCCTTCGCTGCCTCCTTGTAGCGCTTATGATTCTTGGAGGAGTCTGCGTTTTTGGTGCCATTTACTTAATTTTCGCATGCTTATGTTTTTTTACTTTGGAAGGACTGGAATTTATGAATGTATTTACAGATGGCGCAAGAGAATACGGGAAATATCCTATCGGTATCTATGGGAAAACGGTCCTTTTCATCTGTACCTACCTGGTCCCTTTTGCTCTGTTCCAATATTATCCCCTTTTATATCTTACGGGCAAATCGGACAACGCCTGGTACAGCCTGCTTCCCCTGTTTAGTGCTCTCTTTCTGATTCCAGCATTTCTTTTGTGGAAGTTCGGATTAGAGCATTATCAGTCCACCGGTTCCTGATCCTAAGAAAAATGCATCCGCCAAGGCCTTTACGGCTGAGACGGATGCATTTGCATTTTAGGATCTGTTTTATTAAATTAATGTCCGCAAGTCTCTCCATGATGACCACATTCATGATCTTCACTTCCCTCATGATGATGGCTGCAAAGAGTATCCGGATCAAACTGAAGGTTTCCTGACAGCAGGGAATTCACCGCTTCATCTGCATTTCCTTCCACACCTGGATATAACTCTATCCCTGCGTCAGACAGTGCATTCCTTGCTCCAGCTCCAATACCGCCGCAAATAAGAGTTTTAACACCCAGTCCTGTTAAAAAACCTGCCAGAGCACCATGACCGTCTCCGTTGGTATCCGTAATTTCCTGGGATACCACTTTTTTGTCTTCTACCTCATAGATTTTAAACTGTTTAGTTTGTCCAAAATGCTGAAATACTTTCCCACTGTCATAAGTAACCGCAACTCTCATAGCATGACCTCCTGTTATTTAGTAAATGACTCATTATGGATATCATAGGATTATTTTCGTCATATGTCAATAACTTTCGTCCTGTTATGAATCATTCGTCCAAATAATGTTATAAAAACAAACGAGGACACCGTTGCGCCAATAAAATCCGAAATGGGTTCCGTATAAAAAATATAATTCACTCCCAGCCATGCAGGCAGTATCACCGCCCCAAGAAGGAAAATCGTCTTTCGGAACATGGAAAGGGAGATTGCAGCCTTAGCCGCCCCTAACCCTGTAAACCCATCTACAATTACATACTGAAGTGCCAAAGGGATAATTCCCATGGTATAAATCTTTATCCCACTGACAGCTAAATCTACATAGGATTGATCCCTTGTGAAAATATGTACAAAGACTTGGGGAATAGTATGGGCAATCAGGAACATCACCATGGCAAAACCAACTGCAAGAAGGGCAATATAGCGCTCTGCCTGTTTGATTCGCTCTGGCCTTCCGGCCCCTAAATTAAAGCCAAGAATTGTCTGGGTCCCTGTTGTAATACCGCCAAGAGGCATGGTTACCATTAGCATAAAGCTTTGCACTATGGTCATGCAGGTGAGAAGCTTTTCTGCATTGCCCTCTCCGCCATAATGCATGATTACTGTATTCAACGATATAATCAGCACGTTATCAAATGCAATAATGAGGAAAGGGGAAAGACCTAATGTCAGAATTCGCTTCACAACTTCCAGGTCATAGCCCCGAAACGTTATCTTAATGGGCGGAACTTTGCCAAAAAGAAACCGGAGAACGTAGATACAGGATATCATCTGGGATATCACGGTTGCAATGGCGGCACCTTTTACCCCCAGTCCAAAAACAAAAATGAAGAGGGGGTCCAGTATAATATTGCTCACTGCTCCCCAAAGAACGGATTTCATGGCTGTCCTGGCATATCCCTGGCATACAATAAAGGGATTTAATCCTGCGGAAAGCAAAGCGAACACCGTCCCCGTAAGATATACGGAAAGATATTCCTCTGCGTATGGGAATACGATCTTTCCAGCACCGAACCATAGGAGAAGACGATCTTTCAGTAAAAAGGAAGCAGCCGTAATAAATAGAGAAAAAATCAGTAAGAGCAGAAAGCAGTTAGCAAGAATCTGACTGGCCGCTCTCTGTTTTTTTTCCCCCAGGCGGATGCTCATAAACGGAGATCCCCCTGCGCCCACCAAAAAAGCAAAAGAAGAAATCAGGGTCACAATGGGACCGCAGATTCCTACGCCTGCCAGGGCCACTTCCCCAATCTTTGGGATATTTCCGATGTACATACGGTCTACAATACTATATAATACACTGACAAACTGAGCCAGCATGGAGGGAACCGCAAGCCTCCATACCAGCCCTTTTATATGATCTGAGTTTAAATCATTTTCTGTTTTCACCTGTGACTCCATTATTTTGTCTGATTTGTTATCTCTCCCTGAGAATTGAAGGAATAAGAAACATTGTCTATCACCATGGTCTTATCATGAACTAGAATGCCATCTGAATCCAGATAATGCCACGTTCCGTCCGCCTGAATCCAACCGGTCTGTTTTTCATAATTTTTCATGTAGTACCGTTCTCCATCAATGGTCTTAAAACCATCTGCCGGTATAAGAGAACCATAATCTGCAAAAGACAATTCAATGGTAACATCTCCATCGATTCCTGCTACCCTTCCTTTATCCGTACACTGCCAGATAGTTCTGTTTTGATAATCATTAACCGTTCCGTATCTGGCATACCATACATCATATGGAACCTGGCTCATATCGATATGAAGAGACAGCCATTTATTATTTGCATAAACAATGGGACGATAGCCTGCATCTGCAATGGTCTTACAAAATGCATTGATGTTGTCCGTAATCTGCTGCTTGGAAAGCTTATTGTCAAGAAGATACTGGGATTCTACGTCATAGCCGATTGGGTAAGAGACCCGGCGGTCCTTCACCTGGCGGAGCACGTACTTTGCCTCTTCCACTGCAGTCTGTGTATCAAGAGCCTGTGTATAAAAAAATACGCCAGTCTTAACTCCGTTTTCCGATGCATGCTTCATATTTTCTGAAAAATACGGATCCATATCATTGAGGTAGCCAATCCGCACCATAGCAAATGAAACTCCGTCTTCTGCTACCTTCTTCCAGTCAATTCCTCCGTTACCCTCATTCTGTCTGTTCTGGTATTTGGTCACTGTAATTCCCTTTGCCAAAACGCCTGTAATCGGATTACCGGTTGCATCAATATATTGTCCGTTTTCCAGTTTCCAGGCTTCTGCCGAATAACCATTTAAAGGGGTAGCAAATGCCTCAGAAGCCATAAGACAGGCAACCAGGTACGCGGCAATCCTCAATCTTATGTTTTTTTTCATTGTATCCTCCATTTACTGCTTTTAATCTGTTTTGTCTTTCTCTTTTCTAAACGCTTCCAGGTCGTGAATCAAGGTTTTTACGCTGTAAAAGAACCGGTCGAAGGTACCGAATTTATAAATATTAATAACCAGCATTCCGATCGGAACAGCCAGTATCATTCCGGCAATCCCACTTATCTTAAATCCCAGATATAAAAATAATAATGTCATTAACGGATCCAGTCCCATGGTATCGCCTACAATCTTTGGCTGAATGATCTGTCTTAATACCAGAGTCAGAACATAGATCACAATCAGACCGACTCCAAAGGCGTACTCTCCCGAAACAATCCGAAGAATCGCCCACGGAATCAGGATAGTCCCGGTTCCTAGGATGGGAAGAAAGTCCAGCACTGCAATAATAACAGCAAGCAAAAGTGCATATTTAACTCCCAAAACCAGAAAACCTGCTGCCAGAACTCCTGCGATAATGAACATAATTTTAAACTGGGCCAGAAAGTAACCCCCCACCAGATGCTTGATGTCCTTTTTTAAATAATTATAATACTCGGTAAATCCCTCAGGCGTATACCGATTCAAAAATATAAGAATCTTATCCCGGTCCACAATAAAAATATAGGAAGAAAATATGGTTACAACCGTGTAAACCAATGCCCCAGGGATGCTTTTTACCACATTACCTGCAACCATAACGGTTGGAGATGCGATTTTCTGCACCATAACATTTAAATATTCTCCGATATGCGTTACAAATACATTCACCGAATCCTGAATCCCTGCCGGAAGAAACCGCAAGAGGTTTTCCACCATCAGAAGCATCTTTTGAACCTCGATCCAGGCTGAATCATAGTAAAGGGGAATATCTTCCACAAATCCTGATGCTTCAAAAATCAGTTTGGATATGAGAAGATAAAACACCGCAATAATCAGAGCCAGCACTGCCACTACGATCAACACAGAACTGTGCTTCCTCACAAGTTTTAACCTTTTCTCCAGCAAGCGCACCAACGGATTAGCGATCACCGATATCACCCACCCGATTACAAACGGGAGAAAAAATTTCAGTATTCTGGGTCCCCATACACAGATTAAATATAAGAACACAATCGGGGTAATAATATCTAATATGATCCTGCAATATTTTTTTACATACTCCATGCTTATCTCCTGCCTTTATCATACCTCAAAAAGTCCAAGTGATAAATACTTTGATTAAAGAAATTTCTCCAGGAAATCGTAAAGCTTTTCCATCTCCTCATCGGTCCCAATGGTGATCCTTAAATAATTATCAAGCCTTGGCTGCTTAAAGTAACGAACGAAAATCTGCTTTTCTCTCAGTGCGAGGTAAATATCCTCAGCTCTCTTCTCCTTATGGCTGGCAAATATAAAATTTGCCATGGAGTCAGGAAATCGAAAGCCAAGTTCACCGAGACGTCTTTTCGCTTTCTCTCTTGTGGTTATGATCTTTTCAATGGTTTCCTTAAAATAACGGTCATCCTTTACTGCTTCTGCTCCCAGAATCTGGGAAGGCATATTCATGGTATAGGAATTATAAGAATATTTCACATCATTCAAAGCCCGTATCAGTTCTTTATTCCCCATGGCAAAGCCGATCCGCATTCCTGCCATAGACCGGGATTTGCTGAATGTCTGCACAACCAGCAGATTATCGTATTTTTTAATCAGTCCGGCCGCACTTTCACCGCCGAAATCAACGTAAGCTTCGTCTACAATTACAACAGAATCCTGATTATGGGCAATGATGTCTTCCACTTCACTTAATGGCATAAATACGCCCGTGGGTGCATTGGGGTTTGGGAATATGATTCCCCCATTTTCTCTGTAATAATCTTCCTTACGAATCAAAAAATTCTCATCAAGTGCAGGTGACACACAGGGGATATGGAACAACTCCGCCCATACCTGATAGAAGGAATACGATACATCGGGAAATAAGACTGGTTTCTGAGAATTAAAAAATGTCAGAAATGACATGGCAATTACATCATCAGAACCGACTCCTACAAAAATCTCATCCTCCTCCATCTCATAATATTCACAAAGTGCCTTTGTAAGAATTGCGGATGATGGATCTGGGTATTTGCGGAACGTATCATAATTTATCTCATCCATGGCCCTTTTTACAAAGGGGGACGGAGGATAGGGATTTTCATTGGTATTCAGCTTAATTAAGTTCTCGCCCCTTGGCTGTTCGCCCGGGACATAAGGGGTCACCGTCCGGATATTGGCCTGCCATGCTTTCATCTTATGTCCTCCCTGTTTGCTGTAAGTCCATATTCCTGTGCGATCTTTTGAAATGCAGGCAGGGAACGTTGAATCTGTTCATACGATACACAATAAGCAATCCGCGCATAGCCAGGACATGCAAAAGCGCTTCCCTGCACCAAAAGAACCCGGTATTTTTTACAGAATTCGCAAAACAGTTTGTCATCTTCCGGAGTTTTTATAAACAGATAAAATGCACCTTCCGGCTTAATACACTGAAATCCATATTCTGTTAAACTGTTGTAAAGAAGTTCCCTGTTTTTATTATAAGCAGACAAGTTCACTTTTTCATCCACACAGCGAAGTATCACTCTCTGCATCAAAGACGGAGCATTCACACATCCAAGTACACGGTTTGATATGGCAGCAGCCGCAATCACAGCCTTTGAATCCTCCACTTCATCTGGAATCACCAGATATCCGATTCTTTCCCCTGGCAAAGATAAGGATTTGCTGTAAGAATAGCAGACGACTGTATTCCTGTAAAACAACGTCACATAAGGAACCTCAACACCGTCATAAGCAAGCTCCCTGTAAGGCTCATCTGAAATCAGGAGTATGGAACTCCCATACTCGTTCTCTTTGCGTTCCAGAATGACTCCAATCTCCCGAAGGGTTTCAGAAGAATAAACCACTCCCGTTGGATTATTGGGAGTATTTATAATGACAGCTTTGGTCTTTTTCGTTATTCTGCTTTCAAATTCCAGGAGATTTGGCTGAAAGGTTTCTGTATTCGGTGGAATAACAGAAAGCACGCCGTCATAATTGCGTACGTAAGAACCGTATTCCATAAAATAAGGTGCAAATACGATTACTTCATCACCAGGATCCAGAATGGTTTTTAAAATCACATTCAGACCACTGGCTGCACCCACCGTCATAAGGAGATTGCCTCCATGAAAATGAGTCCCGAACCGCCGGTTGACAGACTGTGCAATGCCTTCTCTTACGTCATCAAAACCTGCATTGCTCATATATCCATGAACCATGGTTGATTCTTCCTCGTTCATAATATCAATGATCGCCTTTTTTACAGCTTCCGGTGCGGGCACATTGGGATTACCAAGGCTGAAGTCATAGACATTTTCTGCACCATATTCTGCAGCCATCTTCTTTCCCTCTTCAAACATGGCGCGGATGGCGGAATTATTCTCTACAAGGGGTCTCATCTTGTCTGCTATCATATCATTATTCCTTCCTTTATCCTGAAATGGTTTACGTGGATTATAACACATCTGAAAAAAGAGGTCTATTCTTAATTACAATTCCCGATCAGTTCTAAAGGCGGTTTTTAACAGAGACTTCTTCACTCTGCCGTAACATTCATCAAAGTCTTCATCCTGAACCCGGATTACCGTTACGCCTGCCCTGACAGGAAGCAGTACTTTGGACGCCTGGCTCATCATCTGATATCTTAACTCCTTTAAAATGCGCCTGCATTTCATCTCTAAATCCTCTTCTCTGATGTTGCGGCACAGAATCAGGATTTCATAATCTCCTTCCATGCACATGATGTCGTCTTCTCTGAAAAACCGCTTCATTAACAATGACTGTTCCAGTAATGACTGCCTGGCAGAATTCACTCCGGCAGGATCTACATTCTCACTGTTAAAAGAAAACAATAAAAGACCTGAGGTTAAAAATCTGTGGCGTGATAAATAATTCTGCATTCTTCCTACAGCCGCGTTACGATTCTGGAGGAACCGTACTCCCTCCGGAAGTACCGGAGTTCTGCATTCTTCCACCTGACTGTACAACTCGCCAATCTCCTCAATATCCAGCATTACTCCATAAAAGAAACTGTCCCCTGATTTTACCGATAATCTGGAATTGCAAAGGATCCATTTGTATCCGTCTCGGGTCAGGATGCGGTACTCCACGCCCTTTAAACTCTCATCGGGACTTAATGTCTCCGTCATAAGCCTGATTTTTTCCCTATCACCCGGGTGTATCATATTTAAAAGCCGATTTTGAAAGAGCTCATTTAGCTCGTCGCTGTTGTAGCCAAGCATCTCAAGGAACCGGGGGCTTGTATACAAGAACTCCATATTTTCCGATTTTCTGCAGCGATAATATCCACCCAGCGCTCCGGAACTTAAAAATTCCAGTTCGTCATTTTTAAACCGCAGGATTCTGTTGGCTTCCTGCAGGCGCTTCTGTGCCAGTACCGTGTCGGTAATATCCATGCAGGCACTTACAATTGCAAATCTTCCGTCTTCTGCCTGTACTACACGTCCCTTTGCTACCATCCAAAGCCAGTTTCCATCCTTCTTTTTCATTCGGTGGCGGAATGTGAATTCCATTCCAGGCGCCATATAGCGCAGCGCATGCCCCTGTATCATGTTAAAATCCTCTGGATGCAGGAGGTTCCGCCCTGCCCCATCGACTTCTCTGGCAAATTCCTCATAAGTTTCATAATTTAAAATGCGAAGCATCTCATTATTGGCAAAATACAGCGGAAGTCCTTTGTCACAGTAGACACCGATTAAGCCGCCCGGTGCCATCTGGGCAAAAATGGCGCTAGCTGCCCATTGATTCTCTTCTGCAATATTATTAAAGGAAATATTCTTACCCGCTATCTTTAATACGTCCCTTAACATGTCCTGGGAATCTTGAAGCTTTTGCCTCTGTTCCATCTGCTCGGTGGCATCTCTTACCGCCCCATAGTAAAGACGGTGATCATCCTGCTCCCGCAGAAAGAAGACGCGCAGATGTATCCACATTAATTCTCCGCTGGTGCGGTAACGGCGAAACGTCCCTTCCGCGCCCTGCAGGGGACTGTTATATGCGTCTTCAAAGATATTAAGAACCCAGTCCATATCCTCTCTGTATACCTTGTTTAACACATATCGTTTCCGTTCTTCCATATCAATGGGATTATCTCCCGTCACACGGTAATATTCCTCATTCACACGAAGAATCTCGCAGTGGTCCTCGTAGACCTCATACAATGCAATGGCACCAAGCATGTTATTAAGCATGGCTTCACTGATGATATTCTCATTAAACAGATCTTCCAGTTTCAGCTGCTTTAGCTGACGTGCCTGAATTCCTCTGTAGTCTAAATTGTTATCTTCATCCAAAAGTTTTTCTACCACGTTCACAGGAAGCGGTTCATGGTAATAAAAGCCCTGCCCATAAATACAGCCGATATTGATCAGGAAATCCACCTGTTCCTTTTCTTCCACACCCTCTGCTATGACCTTTAACTGCATTACTCTGGCCATCCGGACAATGGTTTCTAAGATTCCCATGCCTCTTCCCTTGCTATTCTCATTCATATCAAGAAATTTGGTATCAATCTTGATTACATCCACGTTCACATCCTTTAACATGTTTAAGGATGAATACCCGCTTCCAAAATCATCCATAAATACAGGGAAACCGGCCCTGCGTAAATCTTCCACAACTTTTCGTATCAGATCGTAATCTTCCGCATAGGCGCTTTCCGTAATCTCAATTTCCAGGAACTTGGGTTCAATCCCATAGTGGCTTACCAGCTGTTTAAACTTCTCAACAACATCAATGGCATAAATATCCATGCGTGACATGTTAACTGAGATCGGGATGGGACGCCGTCCTTCTTTGATCCAGGCGCTTAACTGCCTGCATACCATCTCCCAGACATACACATCCAAATATGTAATAAAACCGTTCTGCTCCAGCAGGGGAATGAACTCTCCCGGAGATATAATACCTCTTTGAGGGTGCTTCCATCTGACTAAGGATTCCAGACCTATAATCCTGCCAGTCAGCATATTGCATTGTGGCTGGGCGTAAAATATGAATTCCTTTTTCTCAAGTGCCCTCTGAATCTCAGAAAGCAGAACCTGGTCGCTTTCCATCTTTCGTTTCATTAAGGGATCATACCAGCCCACACGCTTGCTATAATTGCCCTTAACTGAATTAAGTGCTATGGCAGCCCTGTCGTACATCATACTCACTGGAAGGCTTAAATCCTCAACCCGATACACACCAAATGCAGGCATAAATCCCGCATTGCCGCCATACTGCTTGGCATAGATGTTGATTACATCCTCCAGTTCCTCTAACACGGATAAATCTTCCGGAATGAGAATAACAAAATCATCTCCGCCCATATAACCGGCGACAGAGGAGTAAAACTTCTCAATTTCTTTTAAATAATCGCCAATTCTTATTAAGAAACGGTCCCCTTCCTCTTCTCCATACCATTCATTAAAAAGTTTAAAATGCTCAATATCGATAGCCACCATAAAAAAACCGGCTGAATCAGTTTTCCTTAAAAGTACGTCTGCCTTCTCAAAGAAAGGTCCATAGCGGTAAAGACCGGTCATGGAATCCGTCTCTTCTCTTATTTCCCTGAGCCGCTTTTCTTCTATTTCGTCCTTCTTTTTTCTCTCATCAATGTCCTGAATATAACACATAATAACGGCATCTGTGTCGGGATTTTCTCCATCTCGAAACAAAACCAGAATCAGATTGATCCAGCAATATCCGTCACCTGGCATCTTTCTGCGGAACTCTCCCTTTAATACCCGGTCGCTGCCCTTTAAACGTTCCACCATGGAGGACAAATCCCAGAACTCTTCAAAGCTCTGCTTATCATCTGTATGGACCATAAAACTCAGTGCTTCCGTGAGAATCTGATCGAGACGGCCTTCCTCGGGGGACAAATCCAATTTATCGTTTTCATGAAATAAAACCTTATAAGTATTCGCAATAAAATTAAGTTCAATCAGACCATCGTATACGGTTGACTCCGTAAGATAATAGAACAGATTTTTATTTTTTTCATCCACAGGCCGCGACATAATAAGCCGGCTGCTTTCACTGCCCGGCCAGTCAATCTGTCCGGAAGAGGTAGCCATCCAGACCTGAGCGGCAGTATTATAAAATATCACCGGACCACCGTCCTCATCAGTCCAGGGGCAGTCTGTACAGGGAGCCGATTTTACTCCTATCCCTTGATAGCAGTACATCCCTACCTGTAAATTCGGATAATATAATTTTGCCATATCATTCAGATATACAATCTTGTAATCCTGGTCAATTATGTAAATACCAGCTTCTCCGTTTTCA
>JAQSYE010000256.1 GCA_029256305.1 Lacrimispora sp.
ATCACAGAGCTGATCGAAAAACAAAAGGAGGCGGGACTTCCAGTTATTACAGACGGAGAATTTCGCAGAAGCTGGTGGCATCTGGATTTTATGTGGGGGCTTCAGGGCGTTAAAAAACTGGAAGTAGAACGTGGATACGCCTTTCATGATGAAGTTACCAGAGGAGAATCGGCTGGTCTGTGCGGGAAAATCTCAGGGGAAAATCACCCCTTTGTGGAGCATTTTAAATTTGTTAAGCTGTTTGAAGATGATATAGTCACTGCTAGACAGACCATACCGGCACCAGCACAGTTTCTGGCAGAGTTGGAGCGGGGCGACAATCTGGAACAGACAAGGTCTTATTATCCGGACGAAGAAGAACTGATACAGGATATTGCATCTGCCTACCGCACAGTAATCTTTGATCTGTATGAGGCTGGATGCAGAAATGTTCAGTTTGATGACTGTACCTGGGGAATGTTCTGTGATACAAAGTATTGGGAAGCCAGACAGAAGGGATCAAAATCTGTTTCTTCCGAGGCAGAAAAATATGTAAGACTGAACAATCTCGCCATGGAGAATCTGCCGGAAGATCTGGTAATCAATACACATGTATGCAGGGGTAATTATCATTCTACCTGGGCTTCCTCTGGCGGATATGCTCCCATAGCCCCACATTTGTTTGGAAAAGAAAATGTTTCTGCTTACTACCTGGAATTCGATGATGAACGTTCGGGAGATTTTGAACCTCTTCATTATGTGGATGGCGACAAGCAGGTAGTCCTTGGGCTGATTACGACCAAATCTCCGGATTTAGAAGAGAAATCACGAATCATTGAGCGAATCCGCAAAGCCTCCCGTTATATCCCTCTGGACCGCTTATCATTAAGCCCCCAATGCGGATTTGCTTCAACCGAAGAGGGAAATAAACTGACGGAAGAAGAGCAGTGGGAAAAAATAAAACTGGTAAAAGAAATTTCAGAAGAGGTCTGGTAAAATTATCTTTAAAATGGTATTGTTGTTTGGGGCATAAAAACAACAGTACCATTTTTGATTTGGCAAAGGAGGGCACACCATGAATGTACAGATATTCGGAACCAAAAAGTGTTTTGATACGAAAAAAGCAGAACGTTATTTTAAAGAGCGGAAAGTTTCGTATCAGTTTATTGACATGAAAGAAAAAGGGATGAGCAAAGGCGAATATAACAGTGTCAGACAGGCAGTGGGCAGTGTTGATGCCATGCTTGATGAGAATTGCCGGAAACAGGATGCCCTGGCTCTTATAAAATACATTGCCCCAGAGGATAAGGATGATAAAATTTTAGAGAACCAGGAAGTACTGAAAACACCCATTGTCAGGAACGGAAAACAGGCTACAATCGGTTATCAGCCTGATACGTGGAAAGACTGGAAATAGAGATTGACAGGAAGAATGAAACGTTCAGATAATCTTGACATAATGGAAAAAATTACTTAGAATTAAGAAAACAACGAAAAGGAGCGGCATAACATGAAAAGACCGGAAAAAAATCAAAGATGGGTATTCAATCAGGAAATAGAAGGAGAGAAAGCGGGAGACGGTGTTGTCAGAAAAGTGCTGGCATACTGTGACGGCATGATGTGTGTGGAGAATCATTTTGAACAGGGAGCCATCGGTAAGATGCATAATCACCCTCATACACAGATTACTTATGTGGCAAGCGGAGCCTTTGAATTTACGATTGGTGAGGATACAAAGACAGTAAAGGCCGGAGATACCTTATTAAAACAGGACGGAGTCATGCATGGCTGCGTATGTCTGGAAAAAGGAATTCTGGTGGATATTTTCACCCCAATGAGAGAAGATTTTATATCTTAGAACATAAATCTATTGATAAAAAACATTTTATATGCTATAAAAGAAGCACAGAGAATTAAAAGGAGGTGACAGGGATGGCAAAGTATGTTTGTGAACCATGCGGATACGTGTATGATCCGGAAATCGGTGATCCTGATTCTGGTATTGAGCCAGGCACTGCGTTTGAGGATATACCGGAAGATTGGGTTTGCCCGGTATGCGGAGTTGGTAAAGATATGTTTGTTGAAGAATAAACCTGCTGTCATCTTTGATGGGCAGACAAGCCTTCAAGCCACAGGCGATTTTGCTGCCTGGCTTGAAGGCTTTTTTTAGTTATTGGTGAAACGCTCAAACAGTCGGTTTATATCAACCTGACCGTATCCCCATATATTGTTGGGATAGGTATTTGCCGGATTTCTTACAGCGCCGCTTATCATCAGCCGGTTAACGTCATTTCCAGTGATTCTGGGATAATTTCCTTTTACAACCCCCCATTCAAATACCATGGCAATGATTCCCGCCGCATGGGCAGCAGCAGCTCCTGTTCCGGTTGCGGTTCCGTAACGGCCGCCCGGTACTGCACAGGTGAGTTCAAAGCCTGGAGCTGCAATATCCGGTTTTATCTGACCGATTCTTGTATAGCCTCTGCCTGATTCTGGCAGAATGCTGTCATTTAGCTGGTTGTAGGCGGCTACAGTCAACTGATGTCTTGCATTGCCTGGAGATGTGATGGTCGTATCCGGGCTTGAATCCAGGAAGAAGGTATCATTTGACAAGAGATTGCCTGATGGAAGCCAGGAATGGAAGGAAAAGGCTTCATTTTCAGGACTTTGCGCCCGCAGATACCAGATTCCGGGAAGAGGATTGCTAAAGCGCAGAAGAATCACCTGTTCCCCTGTCTCCTCTTCAAAAATAATATTATTCACATAGATTGTGGTCTTATTAAAAATAAAGCTGAAATTTCTGCATTGGTTTAATCCGGGGTAAACCGGTTGGGTGGATTCCCGGTTGGGGGAGGAGATATCAATGGAAAGTCTGGCAGGTGCATAAGACCAGATTTCCATAGCGAATAGGGTATCGCTACTGCCGACTCTCAGTTCAATGTCATTGTAATAGGGGGCAGTAGAAGTTGAGTTATAGTAGTGACGCTGGCTGTTTCCTTCGTTGCCGGCAGCAACAGAGATTCCATTGCCGGGAAGAAGGGCCAGATGATCTAAATAAGCGCTGGCTGCGCCTCTTCCGTCATGTCCGCCCTGACTGCTTCCAAGAGCAATGCAGATGACTACAGGACGGTTAAAACGGGAAGCAACGGTAACGGCATAGCGAATGCCAAGAATCAAATCCGATTCCTGATAGCAGTTTGCATTTTCAGGAACAAAGGATACTTTTTTCAGGACAGGCTTTGCTTCTTTTAACTTAACGATCACCAGATCAGACTGGGGAACAACGCCGCTAAAACCCTGCTGTTCGTCGGGGGAGCCAGCCAGAATACTGGCTATGGCAGTTCCGTGCCCGAGCGCATCTGTCATAGGAACAACGGATAAGGGGTCTGGTGACTTGAGGGCAGCATTAATCTGTTCCCTGCTGTATTCAGAACCGAAGGTGAATTCATTGGGGATTGTGCCTGACTGATCGGTCTGATCCCACATAGTTATAATCCGGGATGTACCGTCATTATAGAGAAAAGCCGGGTGACGGTAATCAATCCCAGTGTCAATAACCGCTACCAATACACCCTGCCCGTATAAAGCCAGATAGGGATTTGTCTGTACCGTAGTAACTCCCGATTTTTCCAGGCTTATGGTTGAGGCAAGGGCGTAAAGGGTAGGAAAGCTGCTGTAGGAATACTTTCCAAGGTCACAGGGATCTCCGTTGCCAGCGGGGATGTGAAGCAGAGAGTTTTGTCTGTTTAAATAGGTGATATTATCACCGGTATCATAGGTTGGAGCCAGGGCGGTGGTGATCATTAAATCATAATAACTGTTATCCAGAATTTTTGACAAAATTGTTCCTCCCTGCCAGATCCAGCCGTAATTTATGATATATTTTATGCAGGAAAGCAGGGATTATGAGCTCTTAGTTCGTGGGAGGGGCCAAAGCGTTGGCAGTGGCTGATGTAAAAGTGGATTTCCCGGCTTTGTTTAAATATTCAATGATACCTTTGGCATCAGCCTCTCCCAGTTTTTTTATCTGATCATCTGTGGAGAGAAATCCGGTTAAGTCGCTGGTGCAGTTGATGTATCCATGTTCAATAATAAAGCCACGGAGACCATACATCTGGGAATATCGGGGAATTGCATAGTAATCAGCAGTAGTGCCATCTGGATACAAGGTTCCGTTCTTGGAATCCTGAAGAATCAGTCCCCTGTTGTGAAGTCCGAGACCAGTCAGCTGATTTAGTATGGTATTTGCCGCATCCTGAGACTGAATGGCAATGTCATTGTTAAAGCGTCCGGTTCTGGGAGACATGGAACTGGCTCCGAAAGCGTTCCGAGTGGTACCGTTTCCTGCAATGGAATCCACATGGAGACTGACAAATAAGTCAGCGCGAACAGAAGCGGCAAAAGCAGCGCGCTGGTCCAGGGGAACAGTAACTTCCGAGTTGTCCTTAGTCAGATAGACGGTATAGTTGGAATTTTTTTCCAGGTACTCTTTGGTATAACTAGTTATCTTCATCGTAATGATATCTTCGTAATAGGTAACTCCGTCGTATTCGAAATGACATCCGGAGTAGTGACCGTCTGTTTTTCCGTGTCCAGGATCTAAAACAACCACACAGTTGGATTTAAGAGTCATTCCAGGACCGATCTCAGGGGTCGTGTTGTGGTTTATCTGTGGAGCAAAGGCGGGGCCAGTTTCTTCCTCCGCTTTTGCTGCGAAAACGACAGAAGATGAAAAGAGGGCTGCAAGCAATATCGTACCGGTGGTACGTTTAAGAATCTGATTAAAACCTAACATGATGAATCCTCCTGAGCAATAGCATTTTGCTCAATATTATAGCACCAATTGTCATATTCTGTAAATGGTATTCTATGAATTTCCCATCTCCTGTGGTAGAATGGGAATTGTAAAAAAGGAACAGGAGATCCGCTTATGAACTATTACTTTGCCCCCATGGAGGGGATTACAGGATACATCTACAGGAGTGCACATCGTAAGTTTTTTAAGGGGGTGGATGCTTACTATACACCATTTATTGTGCCTACCCAGAACTGCGAA
>JAQSYE010000257.1 GCA_029256305.1 Lacrimispora sp.
AAATAACCAGAACATTCATAATTCACACCTTTCTATCCAACATTGGATATGACACTCTTTTTTTTGCACCAAAACATTTTTTCATTTTGGTGCATTCATTAATGACAAATCATTCATAGTTCATAAAGTCTGTTTCTTTAATGAGCATTGCGATTTCATTTGTTTCCCGAAATATTTGATCCAGATTTTCTAACATCCTCTTATGCCAGATCATCTGGTTTTCTATAGTCGTTATCATATAATCCAATGTTATAACTTCCATGGAACAGGATTTTAGCTCTTTCTCCTTTCTCCAATCAGCGATCTTAATTTTCTGCTGTTCTAAATCATTGATATGTTTTTCCACGCATAGAATTATTTCTTCTTTTTGAAGGCTGGCAATTATGGGATATAAAAGAAATTTCTCCGATGCTGCTCCCTGCAGAGGCTTCCCCATCTCGGCAAGTGCCAATTTTCTCAGTGCATCTCTGCCTCTCTGTGTTATCTCATATATCTGTTTTTTCTTTTCCCCTTCTACCGGTTTATCAATCATGCGAATATATTGGTCTTTTTCCAATTTTTTAATCGCATAGTATATGGACCCGGATTTTATATTATTCCATTCAGACATACGGTTCAGACTAATAAACCTCTGTATTTCATAGCCATGTGTCGCTTTTATACTAAAAAAGAAAAGAATAAATAACTGTACCATAATAAATACCTCACTTGTATCGATATCTGAATTATATATCCAACGTTGGATAATATCAAGCTTTTTTTGATTACTTATATTTTCACGGCTTTCTTATCTAAATAAGGAATCACTTCCAACAACGATGGCAGAATCATTTCTGTCATCGCTTGAAATTTAAACGTTGGTTTTTTCATATCAGGCACGCAGATCACAGGAATACCAGCAGAATAAGAAGCTTGTATTCCAGCCTCACTGTCTTCCAGGACAAGACAGTTTTCAGGAACAACTTTTACTTTTTCACATGCTTTCAGAAAAATATCCGGATTTGGTTTTCCTTTTTCTACCTCTGTACCAAATACCATTTCATCAAAATAACCTTCAATTCCATGTTTTATCAAAACATACAAAGCTCTCGCTTTGGTGCTGGAAGAAGCCAGAGCAATCTTATATTTATTTGTCTTCAAATAACCCAACAGCTCTCTGGCACCTGGTTTTAATGAAACTCCTTTTATAAAATACTCTTTCTCCCGGGATAAGGTGTAATCCAATCCTTCCTGCACAGAAACAGGAAGATGATAATTATTTACCAAGGATTCCATATTACCTAATTCCGTTTTTCCACTATAGTTTTGTGTATAGTCCTCAATGGTAAAGGAATACCCGTATTTTTCTAATAGCTCCTGATATAATTGATATGAGATCACTTCACTATCAATTAACAATCCATCCAAATCAAAAATAACTGCTTTCACCATGTCTTGTTCCTTTCTCTTTTTATATCGCTAACTTCTCCTGCTGCAATCCGGGAGGTGATAACCAAAACAGAGGCTCTCTTAGGCAAATTCTCTGCGGTAAACAATTGCTGCCAAAATAACCAGGGCACAAATCACCCATAAGATGGGCTCACAGATACATACGGCGATGTACCCCCAGACAGGAACCATCCAAAGCGAAAACCAGACTTTACCAATCAGTTCGATAACACTGCATAAAAGCGGCAAAACCGGGCGCCCCATCCCCTGCAAAGCGCTTCTCAAAATTACCAGCAGGGCCATTGGCGGAATCATTGGAATACTGATTTGAAGGTAAAGCACCGCATTGGAAACGATTTCCTGACTTCCACTCCCTGTGATCAGCTTTACTGCATTTTCAGCAAACAAAAATATAAACCCAACGGCAAACAGCCACCAGACACCATATAATAGTAAGGCGGTCCTAATACCTTTTGTGATTCGAGACCGGCAGTTCGCTCCATAGTTTTGGCTGGAATAAGTAGCAATACTTGCTGCCAGTGCAAGACCTGGATTATAGAATAATTCAGCCAGACGGCGGGCTCCCATCTGAGCAGCGATATAGACACTGCCAAGTGCATTAATGCTGCTTTGCAGCACAACACTTCCGATATTATAAATCGTACTCATAAGTGCCATGCTAAGCCCCGTCCAGAGCATTCCCAAAACGAATCCCGGTCTCACCACATAATCCTCTTTATGAAACTGAAGATCCCGATAATTCTTAACAATATAAAAAAGGCACAGTACCGCACTAATTCCCTGTGCAAGCACAGTCGCTACCGCAGCACCCTGCACTCCCATTGTCAGACTTCCCATAAATAAAAAATCAAGTCCCACATTCAGTACGCTGCTAAAGAGCAGAAACAGAAGCGGAGTAAAACTGTTTCCAACAGCCTGAAGCAAGCTGAATTCCAGATTATACGCCATGGACAAAGGGATTCCTGCCAGAATAATCGTAAAGTAGCTGAGTGCCCCTGCCAGTGTATCTTCAGGTATCTGCAGTTTCAATAGAAGTGAATGTCTGAAAAACAAAAAAACGGCTGTAAGAAATACGGCAAAGATACAGGAAATACTCACCATCCAGCAAACAGCCTGCTTCATTTCCTTTTGCTCTCCTGCGCCAAAATGTTTGCTTACCGTCAGAGCCAGGCCATTGTTTAATCCAAAAGCAAAATTGATAATAAGGCTATAAAGTGCGGCAGTGGCGCCAATTTGTGCCAGAGCTCCATCCCCTAAAAGATGGCCTGCAATCGAAGCATCCGCCAGACTATAGAGCTGCTGCAACAGGTTTCCGAAAAAAAGGGGCAGAGAAAAATATAAAAGCAGTTGAAAAGGGCTGCCCTTTGTCATATCAAGAACACGACTTTTATAATTTGTTTGCATAAAATCCCCTCCCCTTTGATTAATTACTGATGCAGCATTGAAGGCCCGCGGTTTTATCTGTATTTTTCACTTTTATTATAATCGTAAATTTCAGTTGCTGCTTTCACGAAAACGTCATATACTATAAAAAAAGCGACAAGAATGGAGGATTTTATGATACGAAACAGAAATTTTGTTTCAAGAGATTGTCACAGGAAAGAGCTGCAGGAACAAGGCTTCCAGCTTTTTAATATGTATGCAAATGAAGGAGATATCCACCAATACATCGCTGATTGTATCCCTTCCCACTGGCACAAGGAATTAGAGATCTTTCTTTTATTACAGGGCAGCGTGTTAATTCAAATCGGAGACAATACATATCACGTTGTGGCTGGGGAAGGGTGCTTTATCAATACCGGAGTACTGCATTCTTTTGCTTCCACTGTACCTTCCCCGTGTATCTATCATTCCTTTGTATTTGATTCAGGTATTGTAGGAGGGACGCCCGGAAGTGTTTTTGATACTATGTATGTCCGCCCCTTATTGGATGCAGGACCAGATTTTCTGAAATTTCAAAAAGAGACAGGCGATGAATTGTTTTTTCAGCAATTCGAAATAGCCTTTACTGCCTGTGCCGAGGAAAAACCCGGATATGAATTTCAGGTACGGGAATCATTGTCAAAAATATTACTTTATACAAAGGAAAGGCATCAGACCTCGCCCTCCCGCAGAATGCCAACTCTTCAGGAATCCCGTATGAAACAAATGTTAGAATGGATTGATGGAAACTTAAGAGGTGTAATGACAGTAAAAGAAATTGCAGATACGGTAAATATCTGTACTAGAGAATGCCAGCGCATATTTAGCCGGTATCTGCATTACAGTCCCATGGAATATATTCAGCGGAGGCGGCTTTTTAAATCCGCAGAACAGCTTTCCACCACAGATGCTCCTATCACTGAAATTGCCTTTGACTGCGGGTTTTCCAGTCCCAGCTATTTCACAAAACAATTCAAAGCATTGGTTGGTGTCACCCCCACGGAATATCGCACTGCAATACAGGAAAACCGGCGCTAAAGTATAACATTGGTACAAGAATGTTTTACTTTTTAGTTCTGCGGTGTCGAATCATTTTCCTCTTCGTATGCATCCTCCATTTTCACTGAATCTTCCATTTGTTCTTCAATGAATTTCACACGTACGACTGCCTGGGGCCAGTTGATAGAAATTTGACTGTGTCTGCCTTTTTCCCTCGCCTCCCCCGCTATGATTTGCAATAACTCTTCCATAACAGCCTTAGTGAGATATCCCCCTCTCCAATGAAAGGTTAAGGTCTTTTCTTTTTTGATCGCCTGCTGGCAGCGTTTTTTAATATCTTCCAATTTGGTAAACGAAAGTTTCTTATCCTTACAGAAGAAATGATCCCCATCGCCGCACACCGGAACCTTATACATTACAGGCTCATGATCCTTAAAGATACCCTTATCATCTAAGTTAAAATAATCATATCTCAATTCTTTTTTCCCTAATGTATTGTCAAATGTGGCATCCAGATGATACCACACCCCACTCATTCGAACCACGTTCCAGGCGTGCCTGTATTTAATATTCTTTTCCGGATTATTTTCTGAAATGACAACAATACAGGGAATGGAAAGCCGGTCACAAAGGATCTTCACCGATTTTGCGATTCCCTCACAAACGCCCACGCCCTGCCCCAATGGCCCCAGTATTTCATGAGAATACTGTTTCTTCAGCTTATCGTAAGTCACATTTTCACATATAAAATCATGAATATATTGTTCCTTCTCCCAATCGCTTTTCTCTTTCACCACCCTGGCTAACTTCTCCACCCTGGCGACCATTGCCATTTGATGTTCTTTAATTTTATTCTTATCAAATAAATAAACCGGCTTCATCTTTACCAACGTCGAGTTATCGTAAAAGGAATATTGAAATGTCGAAGCATAAAATATCTCCGGGCAATCCAACCTCAACTTAAAAAAGATATCGCTCAGCTCAGCTCCATCGATTCTTTGTACATCAAAACTCTGTGATAGTGACTCCAGACCGTTCTTAATGACCTGATAGATTCTTTGTTGCTGCTTATTCATCTGACTATAGTAATACGGTTCCATTTATTGTGTCTCCTCTTCTATCTCAGCCCCCATACACACTAACTCCAGCAGAGTTCTTTTAGCGT
>JAQSYE010000027.1 GCA_029256305.1 Lacrimispora sp.
CAGAAAATCAGCGGAACCATAAAGATAAACGGGAAGCAGGTCCTTATAAGAAATGTAAGGGATGCCATTAACAACAAGCTGGCATATGTATCGGAAGACCGTAAAAACTATGGTTTGATCCTCATAGATACGGTAAAAGGAAATATGACGCTGGCAGCCCTTAGAAACTTCTTTTCCAGGAAAGGAATTGTTAACAAGAATGATGAAATCATTTCCGCAGAAAACTACCGGAAAAAAATTAATGTTAAGTCTAATTCCATCAACCAGTCAGTCAGCTCTCTGTCTGGAGGAAATCAGCAAAAGGTCGTCCTTGCCAAATGGATGCTGACCCAGCCTGACATCCTGATTCTTGATGAACCCACCCGGGGCATTGATATTGGTGCAAAGTATGAAATATACTGCATCATTAATGATCTGGCGAAAGCAGGAAAGGCCATTCTTGTTATATCGTCAGAGCTTCAGGAGTTAATCGGAACCTGTGACCGCATCTATGTCATCAATGGAGGACATATCTGCGGAGAACTTACCAGGGAAGAGGTTTCACAGGAAAAGATTATGAAGTGTATCATGGAAGACAACGGAAAGGAAGAATAACGATGGATAAGAAAAGAACAATTAATATTAACATGAAGCAGTATGGTATGATCCTGGCTCTAATCGTGGTTTTCTTAATCTTTGCTGCAATGACCGGCGGTAAAAACATGTCTCCGGCAAACATTAACAATTTAATCATGCAGAACAGCTATATTGTAATCCTGGCGGTAGGAATGCTTCTTTGTGTTTTGACCGGTAACATTGATCTGGGGGTCGGTTCCATTGTTGCCTTGTGCGGAGCAGTTGTGGGAATTATGATTGTTGATTATAAAACCAGCATGTGGGTGGCAATTCTGGCAGCGCTTGTTATTGGTACCCTCTCTGGCATGTTTGTTGGTTTTTTTGTCTCAAAACTTTCAATACCCCCCTTTATCGTTACACTTGCAACCATGCTTATGGGGCGAGGGCTTACGTACACTCTGCTAAAGGCACAGACCAAAGGTCCGCTTCCGGCAAATTATACTTACATAGGTGCAGGATTTCTTCCAACTGTAAAAATACCCTTTGGCGGGGGAACATTGGATCTGGTATCTATTAGTGCCGCACTTATTGCATTTGCCTTCATTATCATATCGGAAATCAGGAGTATAAAAACAAAAAAGAAATACGATTTTCCGGTCAATCCGCTGTGGCAAACGGTTGCCAAGGTGGGTATAATCATGGTTATTGTGTGGTTTTTCTTCTATAAACTGGCACGTTACAACGGAATTCCCTTCGTACTTGTACTTATGGGGATTTTGGTTGCCCTGTACCAATTTATTACCAGCAAAACTGTGGCAGGAAGGCAGATTTATGCATTGGGTGGAAATGCAAAGGCAGCCCGACTGTCCGGTATCAACACGGAAAAAGTGTTTTTCTGGGTTTATACCAATATGGGAATCATGTGTGCAATTGCAGGAATCGTTCTTTCCGCACGGAATGCATCGGCAACCCCTAAGGCGGGAGATCAGTTTGAAATGGATGCCATTGCCTCCTGTTATATCGGCGGTGCAGCTACCTCAGGAGGAATCGGAACTATCATAGGAGCGGTAGTCGGAGCATTTATCATGGGAATCCTAAACAACGGAATGTCTCTTTACGGCTGGTCTACAGATATTCAGAAAATTGTTAAAGGAGCTGTATTATTGGGAGCAGTTACGGTTGACTTATTATCCAAAAGAAAGAAATAATGAATGATAGTAGGAGAGAAGATGCAGTCGCAGGAAGCAAAGTATATGGCTGTTGTAAACTGGGTCATGGAGCAGATCCAAAACGGGGTGTTTAAGACAGGTGATAAGCTGCCGTCAGAGAACGAACTAAGCCGTGAATTTGAACTCAGCAGGCAGACCATACGTCATGCAATCGATGTACTGGAACAGAAGAATATGCTGACCAGAATCCGGGGTAGCGGAACCTATTTAGGCGTGGGAATCCGGGAAGAGAGAAAGGAACGCTATCAGAATATTGCAGTAATCAGTACCTATGTAGACAGCTATATTTTTCCGCCCGTTCTAAAAGGGATTGAAAAAACATTGTCAAAGGCCGGCTATACCATGCAGGTGGCATTTACAGGAAACAGAATTGAGAAAGAGGGAGAAATCCTTAATAAGCTGTTAGAAAAAGGGTTTATTGATGGACTGATTGTGGAACCTGCAAAAAGTGCGCTGCCAAATCCCAATCTGGATTCCTACCGCAGGCTGGCAAAGCGGCAGCTGCCAGTCCTGTTTTTTAACAGCAGCTATCCTCAGTTGTCATTTCCCTGTGTGGCACTCCATGATGAACTGGTGACCCATAAGGCTGTTGCGTATCTGATTCATGCAGGGCACAAAAAGATCGGCGGTATCTTTAAATGCGATGACGGACAGGGGCATCTTCGTTATCTGGGATTTGTGAAAGCGATGAAGCAGGCGGGTATTAACATAGACAGGAGGGGGATTGTCTGGATTGATTCGGAGAGCCAGAATGATTTAGAGGCCTGGTCTGATTATCTTTTTGACCGGTTAAAGGATTGCACAGCAGTGGTCTGTTATAATGATGAAGTAGCCTATCTGCTGTCAGGGATATGCATGAAGAGAGGAATTCGGATTCCCGAAGATTTATCCCTGGTGAGTATTGATAACTCGGAGCTTGCGTCTTTGGGTGAGGTTCCCATCACTTCATTTCCCCATCCAATGGAGGCCCTGGGTAAAAAAGCAGCAGAAAACATGATACGCATGATTGAAAATCCCTACTTTGATGGGAATTATCTTTTTGATTCAGAGGCAGTGGAACGGAAATCCGTTGGAGTCAGAGTATAGGAGAATAACATGAGTGAGAATAAGAAGAAGCAGGGTGAGTCACCTGCACCCATAACCCTGGGCCTAAGATTGGCGGGTGGAGGATATCTGATCTGGCTGGCGTTTCAGCTGGTCCCGGAGCTTCTCATCTCTTCCGGATTTAGAAACTTAATTCAGCTGGTTTTTATGATTCTGTTTTTTCTTACCGGTGCCATTATGGTCATCTGGTCATTAAAAAGACTTCTGTTTAAAGATCCGAATCAGCAGGATTCCAGGACAGAGGATGAACAGGAACACATCGTATAAAATTTAGAATATCTGGTATCGGATTCCAGAAAAATGAGTCTGTTTTTACATTTCTTTTACCATACTGTGGTTACAGTAGTACCTGGGAGAGGGTATAATCAGATTTACAGAGACCCAAGTTTCTGAAAATGCAAAGGAGTCCGGTAAATGATAAAAACCTATGTGGTAGATACCAATGTTCTGATTCAGGCCCCTTACGCCATCAATTGTTTTGAGGATAACCGGGTGGTTCTTCCGGTAGCAGTACTGGAAGAGCTGGACCACTTAAAAAAGGCTGAGGGCGAAACGGGTGCCAATGCAAGAAAAGCCATAAGGCTTTTGGAACAGCTGCGTCATCAGGGAGATTTACTGACAGGAGTTAAGCTGGAGCATGGAGGAACAATAAGGATTGAAAAAAACTTTGTAGATGTTGTGCTTCCGGCAGATCTTCCCGATGACAAAATGGATAACCGCATTCTCAAGGTATGCAGAGGACTTGAGGGAGAGGTTGTTCTGGTAACGAAGGACATATTGCTGCGTATCAAGGCGCAGATCATCGGAATCCGGGCGGA
Organism: Lacrimispora sp.; assembly: GCA_029256305.1. Taxonomy (GTDB): domain Bacteria; phylum Bacillota; class Clostridia; order Lachnospirales; family Lachnospiraceae; genus Lacrimispora. The sequence goes on from JAQSYE010000027.1 coordinate 3,707, forward strand.
GGATTTTACAACTGAGCAGGTATCCGGGCGTGAGGAGCAATACACAGGCAGAATTGAGGTTTTTGCTCCAGAGGAGAATTTTAAAGATTTTAAGAAAAAGGGAATTTCAGTCCAGCAGGTATATATAACCAACGAGTCGGGAGCCCAAAGCAGCCCCAAGTTGTGGGAAAATCAGTTTGTGATTTTAAAAGCGGATCAGTCAATCAAAAAAACGGTGCTTGGACGGGTAAACGGAGATAGAATCGTTCCTCTTGATTTCAAAAAAAGCAGGCCTTATGGAGTTGCGCCCAGGAATGCAGGTCAGTATTTTGCCCAGGAGGCCCTGATGCAGCCCGCTGAGACAGCCCCGTTAGTAATCATTAAAGGTATGGCAGGGACAGCAAAAACTTTTTATTCTCTTGCCGTGGGACTTGAAAAGCTTTTAAACAATCCAACAGGAGAATACAGACGGATTATCGTTAGCCGGCCAAATGCGCAGTTTGATTCTGATATCGGATTTCTTCCAGGAAATGAGCAGGAGAAGATCTCTCCTCTGATGAGACCTGTGATTGACAATCTGGAACAGCTCATTGATTCCAACGAAGAAAAACGATATGAAAATGAGGATGAACTGGCCGGAAAAATTGAAGAGATTTTTGCAAGAGGTCTGATTAAGACAGAGGCTCTGACTTTTATCCGTGGACGATCCATCGTCCAGACTTATTTAATTATCGATGAGGCGCAGAATATGACGCCTAATCAGGTAAAGGGAATCATAACCCGGGCCGGAAAAGGAACAAAGATTGTACTTCTCGGGGATCCTAATCAGATTGACCGCCCGTTTCTGGATGAACGGACCAATGGACTTAGTTACGCTGCAGAACATATGAAAGGAAGCTCTCTGTGCTGGCAGATTACCTTGCAGGCAGAAGAATGCGAGCGGTCTGTGTTGGCAATGGATGCAGTAAAACGTTTATAAGATTTCTGCTTTTTTAAATAAATTAGGCATGCTGGCTTTCTTTAATCAGAAGACTGGCGTGTTTTTTTGTTTGATCGTAGTGGTAAATAACCCCATATAAATGTGAATTGACAAACATACTCCGCAGGTTTAAACTTAGATACAACTTACAAATGCAGACCGAAAAAGGAGTTATATATATGAGCACACTTCCAAAAATATCAGAGGCGGAATGGGAAATTATGAAACTTATATGGAAGTCAAACCCCATAACTTCAGAAGAAATCATTAATCGGCTATCCGGCAGAATGAAGTGGTCAGCGCAGACAATTAAAACCTTTATAACAAGACTTATCAAAAAAGAAGCCATCGGATTTGAAAAAAAGGGAAGAGTTTATTATTATTATCCACTGCTTTCCAAAGAGGAATGTGTCAGATCCGAGAATGAATACTTTTTAAAAAAGGTCTATGATGGTGCTTTAAATATGCTTTTTACAAAGTTTCTGGAGGAAGAACTGTCACTGGAACAGATTGAAGAGTTGGAACGGATTCTTAAAGATAAAAAGAGTTCATCTAACAGCAAAGAGTAGCAGAAGTGATTGGTCTCTTAACAAAAAGACAAAAGCAGATTGGTTCAGACAAACAAAGAGTCTGATCCTATCTGCTTTTTTACTGTGCAAATATTGCTACAAATTAGTTGATTTTGGAAGGCTGAAAATAAATTCAGACCCCACTCCTTCTGTGCTGACCACATCGATGTTTTCTCCATGAGACTGAATGATTTCCCGGACGATAGCAAGTCCCAGTCCGGTGCCTTTCTTGTCCTTACCTCTGGAGAGATCCGTTTTATAGAAACGTTCCCATATTTTTTTAATACTGTCCTTTGGAATACCGATTCCCGTATCTTTGACAGAGACAAAGATTTTTTCATACTTGCTGGAAGCCTGAATGTAAATGGTGGAGTCCGTATGGCTGAATTTAATGGCATTGTCAATGAGATTATAAAGGACCTGTTGGATCTTGCCAAGGTCTGCATGGACCATCTGAATGTTGTCAGAGAAGGTTAAGTCAAATGTAATACTCTTTGTATTACAGGTACCTTCTAAAGAAGCAGCTGTATCTTTAATGACCCGGTTAATATCAAAGTTTGTCCGATTTAAATACCCTTTGCAGTCAAGGGAATTAAGCGTCAGCATACCCTGCGTCAGCTTGTTGAGCCGTTCCGTCTCAGAGATAACCCGGTTTAAATACTTTTCATGCATCTGGGGCGGAATGGTGCCGTCTAAGATGGCTTCTAAGTATCCCTTGATCGAAGTAAGCGGAGACCGGAAATCGTGGGAAACATTGGCGATGAAGGTTTTCTGATATTCCTCCATCTTATTGATCTCATCGGACATATAGTTTAAAGTAGCGGCCAGATACCCCATCTCATCCCTTGTATTAACATCAATGTGATGGGTTAAATTTCCCTGAGCATATTCGTTGGCTCCAGCTGTTATCTTTTTCAAGGGTATATAAACATTTTTTGTGAAAATCAATAATATGATCAGAGAAAAACCGAATACGACCGCCGAGGTAATGTATACGATATTTAATATACCGTTCCGCTGGGATTGTAAATAGGATACGGGAAGATGAATCACCACATATCCGTGAGTGGTATAATTCCCTGTTATGGGGGCATGGACGCTTAATACATCGTAAGGGAACTCGTTGTAGTAATTGCCGATAGAATAAGACTTATTGCCCATAATTGTAGGGTCGAAGTTTTCTATCTTATCTCCATCTTTACCTGGCTGCTGACTGTCGGATACGATCTTACCCTGGCGGTCCACAATCCATATGCGGGCGTGGAGGTAATCGGCCTCATTTACAAGCCCTGGATAGGAAGAAGAAAGCTTCATATCCTTTCCGTGATACATACTGCTAAAGGATGAGGCGATCTGATTGGCTTCGTCATACAGACATTCTGACTGCTGGCCAAGGAGGTACTGGTCGGTAATCCTTGAAGAGAAGGCGGCTATGGTAACAAAACCCAAAAGACCGAAGAGCAAGTAACCCATGATAAATTTGTAATACAAAGAGTGTGTCATTTACCGCTTCACCTCGAATTTATACCCGATCCCCCAAACAGTGGAAAGTGCCCACCCCGAATGATCCTTAATCTTTTCTCTCAAACGTTTGATATGAACGTCGACTGTTCTTGTATCGCCAATATACTCATACCCCCAGATATGGTCCAGAAGCTGTTCTCTGGTAAAAACCTGATTGGGAGAGGAGGCAAGGAAATAAAGAAGCTCCAGCTCTTTTGGGGGCATTTCAATGGAATGTCCCATATAAATAACAGAGTAGTTGGTTAAGTTCACAATGAGATCCGGATATTCAACATAATCACCCTGCTGGTCTGTGTGAGAAGCAGCTGTAGCGGGAGCTGTCTGATACCGCCTTAATACTGCCTTAACCCGTGCCACAAGCTCTTTGGAATCAAAGGGTTTGATCATATAATCATCGGCGCCAAGTTCCAATCCAAGGACCTTATCAAACACCTCGCCTTTTGCTGACAGCATAATAATGGGCACCTGGGATCCGGTGCGAAGCTCTCTGCAGACCTGATAGCCGTCCATGCCTGGAAGCATTAAATCAAGCAGAACCAGATGGGGCTTGAATTCAGGAAATACCCGAAGCGCTTCCTCTCCGTCGCCCACGATTTCTGTATCATAGCATTCCTTTAAAAGATATAGGGAAATGAGTTCTGCGATATTGCTGTCGTCGTCCACAATTAAAATCCGCTGTTTTTCTGCCATAATGGATCCCCCGTTCTAATTTATTTAAATGAGACAATGGTAACTCCGGAATCTCCTTCTCCGAAGACGCCAAGCCGGAATTCTTTTACGTATTTTAATCTCTTTAAATGCTTATGCACTGCATTCTTTAAAGCGCCGGTACCACGTCCGTGAACCACCCGCACCTGGGGAAGATGGGCAAGATAAGCGTCGTCTAAATATTTGTCCAGCTGAGGAATCGCCTCATCTGTGGTCATTCCGATTAAATTGATTTCAGGTGAAATGGAGAAGGACTTGGACATACGGGTGGAACTGCTTCCGCTTCCTGTTTTTTTGGACCGGTTTTCTGATGCCGCCGAAACGGAATCATCATAGAGCAGCTCTAAATCCGATATGTTAACCAGCGACCGTAAAATCCCCATCTGAACGTACAGATCACCTTTGGCATTGGGAAGAGAGTTTACAGTCCCGTTTAAGTTCATGCTTAAAACCTTTACGCCGTCTCCCAGCTTCAGCTTTTTCGGGTCAATTCCTTTCGCCGGATTTTTCTGTTCTCTCTTTAAGGAAAGAGAAGAATCCACATCCTGTAGTTTGTTTCTTAACCGGCTTCGCTCTGCTTCCAGCTCTTTGCTCACTCCGGATTCGGAAGCCAGCTTATTAATCTGGCGTATGGTCTGATCCGCCGTATCTTTGGCATCCCGTAAAATTCTCTGCGCCTCTTCTCTGGCGTCCTTAATCAGCTTATCCCGGCGCTCGTCAAGCCGCTCCTCTTTCTGGGTTAAGCGGGCTTTTAGCTGTTCCACTTCCAGTTTGTAGGAAGCAATCTGAATTCTCTCTTTATCAATTGTAACTCTGTTTTGCTCCAGATGTGTTAGCAGATCTTCAAACGTTTCATCCTTTGCTTCCAAATGGTTTTTGGCCTCATCGATGATATAATCGGGAAGTCCCAGCTTTTTTGAAATAGCAAACGCATTACTTTTGCCTGGAACACCGATCAGTATCCGGTAGGTGGGCTGCAGGGTTTCCACATTGAATTCGCAGCAGGCATTTTCGACGCCTGGTGTGGTAAGCGCAAAGACCTTTAATTCACTATAATGAGTGGTTGCCATAGTGCGGCATTTCATGTTATGCAGGAAAGAGAGGATGGCGATTGCCAGGGCAGCTCCTTCCGTAGGATCTGTACCAGCTCCAAGTTCATCAAATAAGCAGAGAGAATTGCTGTCTGCCTGACTTAAGACCCGTACGATATTTGTCATATGGGAGGAAAAGGTACTAAGGTTTTGTTCAATACTCTGTTCATCTCCGATGTCTGCAAACACTTCATCAAATACTGCCAGCTCAGAACCGTCAAACGCCGGTATATGAAGACCGGACTGCCCCATCAGGGTAAACAGGCCTACTGTTTTTAATGATACCGTCTTACCACCGGTATTTGGACCTGTTACAATTAAAAGGTCGAAGGACTTTCCTAAATGAATGTTGATGGGAACAACCTTTTTCGGATCCAGCAGCGGATGACGTCCATTCTTAATGTGGATTTCATGTTTGGTGTTAAAAATCGGCTCACTGGCGTTATAATGTTTGGCCAGTGATGCTTTGGCAAAGATAAAGTCCAGTCTGGTTAGTGTATGGAAGTTTGTCTCCAGTTCTTCTAAATAAGGCGCCAGCTGATTGCTTAAATCTGCCAGAATCATCTCGATTTCTTTTTGCTCCTGGATCTCCAGAGCTCTTAAATCGTTATTCAGCTTTACAATCGCCATAGGCTCAATAAAAAGTGTGGAGCCTGTAGAAGACTGGTCATGAACCATTCCGGAAACCTGGGATTTGTGCTCGGCCTTTACTGGGAGACAATATCTTCCATCTCGCATGGTAATGACTGCGTCTTGCAAGTAAGAACGGTTGGAATTTAGAATGGAATTCATCTGTGTATGGATCTTATCATTGATAGAACGCATGGAACGTCTGACATGGTGAAGACCCGGACTGGCATCATCACTGACTTCTTCCTCTGAAAGGATACATCGCTTGATCTCGTTGTTAACTGGAGTTAAAGGTTCCAGAATACGGAAAAATTCTTCCAGAGAATCTTCGGAGATCTCATGATCCTCATGCCGGCCATATGCCTTTGCTTTTGCCGATGCAGAGAGAAGAGAGCTGATGAATAAAATCTCTATGATTCCAAGAGAACTTCCCACTTCCAGGCGTTTTAAGGAAGCCCGGATATCTTTAACACCGCCAAATGAAATTCCGCCTTTTTGCTGTATTCTGGTAACTGCATCGCTGGTTTCTCTTAAGGAGGTAGTTATTTCCTCATAATCAATGGAAGGTACCAGCTTACGGCACAATTCCTTTCCGGATTCACAGGATGCATATTCGGTGAGCTGTTCAATTATTTTATGGTATTCTAATGTTTTCAGTGCTTTTTGATTCATAAGTTTATACCTTGATCATTCTGCTTTCTTTATTTATATTTAACCGGTGTCGGAACCGGCTCTTGAATAATGGGATCGGTTACAGTATAGCATAGGAGAGATAAATACTGCAATCCTCAGGTTATTGTTTTTCCTGGTTATTATGGCTGTTTCATATGTTTTTCTTGCATAAAACAGGGAAGAACCTTATAATAGTACTTAGGTCTTCTGAAAAGGAGGGTAAGTATGCCGGAAAATAACGGGCCAGACGATAGAAAGGCGGAACCACGCCGTTTTATCAATGAAAAGATTGTAAGACAGCCCATGTCAAAAAGGGATATGTTTAAAAGATTTCTGGGTCTTTTAGTGACTGCAGTTATTTTCGGAATGGTTGCGGCGGTTACATTTGTCATATCCAAACCTGTAGCTGAGAGATTCCTTGTGGGAGAGACCACCGGTGAGACGACTCCGGTGACCATACCAAAGGATGAGCCTGAGACCGTTACTTCTGTAGCTGAAACTGCTTCAACTGTGGCTGAGACGGAACCAATAGAGGATATTCTTAAGTCTGCCATGGAAAAGTATCCATTTTCCGTAGATGATCTGAATACTCTTTACGGAAACCTAAAATCTGTGGTTCAAAAAGCGGACAAGGGAATCGTTACGGTACACTCCGTAAAGACTCAGACGGACTGGTTTAATAACCCGGTTGAAAACTCTGGTCTATATTCCGGAGTGATTACTTCATTTGCCAACAAGGAACTGCTGATTCTTACGCCGGAAGGCGCAGTAGAGGATGCGGAAGCGATACGTGTGGCTTTTTCTGACGGAACAGAAGTTCAGGGTAAGATTAAGCAGACGGATAAGCTGTCCGGTATGGCAATTGTCAGCGTTTCCACAGATGAACTTAGCAGACCTCAGCTGGATGAGATTAAGGCGATTGAACTTGGTAACTCTTATTCGGTAAAGCAGGGAGACATTGTGATTGCAGTGGGAGCTCCTGCAGGAATGGTTCATTCCACCGGATATGGTTTCATTTCTTTTATAACAAAGAATGTTCAGACGATTGATGGAATGACCAGGATTCTCTATACCGATGTGGGTGGGAATGCTGGAGCCGGTACATTTCTCATGAATACATCCGGACAGATTATCGGCTGGGTGACGGACCAATATAAAAATGATAGTAGCAAAGATATGACGGCAGCTATGGGGATATCCGATTACAAGAGTATTCTGGAAAAGATAAGCAATGGTGCGCCATTCCCGTACTTTGGAATCAAAGGACAGGAAGTGAGTTCAGCCATGAACAGCAGCGGTATGCCTTTGGGAGTCTATGTAGTGGAAGTGAATACAGACAGCCCTGCTTATAATACTGGAATACAGAGCGGTGATGTCATCACCGAGATGGGTGGAGCAGCCATTGTTACCATAAAGGATTTTCAGGTGGTTCTGGAAAAATCCAGTCCGGGACAGATAATTCCCGTGACTGTATCCCGCAATGGGCGGGAAGAATATAAAGAGATACAATATCAGGTAACCATCGGAGCCAGGTAAATATCCTGGCTTCCTTGTTGCTGTCAGTGAGATATGGAGGAAAAAAATGAAGTATATTGAATCATTCCGGGAAGGAATGCATGTTTCTGATGTGTATTTGTGCAAGAACAGGCAGATTTCCCTGACCAAGTCAGGAAAGGAGTACGGCAACCTGATACTTCAGGACAAAACCGGGACTGTAGATGCTAAAATTTGGGATTTGGGATCACCGGGTATCGGAAACTTTGAGGCTCTGGATTATGTATACATAGATGCAGATGTTACGATGTTCCAGAATTCCAATCAGCTGAATATTAAGAGAATCAGAAAAGCGGAAGAAGGAGAATATATCCCAGGGGATTATCTCCCGGTTTCTGCAAAAGATATAAAAGTGATGTTTGAAGAACTGACTGGCTTTATCCGTTCTGTAAAGAGTCCTTATTACCGGGGGCTTTTGGAAAGCTTTTTCGTGGAGGATGCGGCGTTTGCCAAGGCATTCCAGTTTCACTCTGCAGCGAAAAGTGTACACCATGGATTTGTAGGGGGATTGCTTGAGCATACCCTGAGTGTGGTGAAGCTGTGCGATTATTATGCAGGATACTATCCGTTACTTAACCGTGATCTTTTGCTGACGGCAGCTATGTTTCATGATATCGGAAAGACAAAAGAGCTTTCCATATTTCCAGAGAATGATTACACGGATGACGGGCAGCTTCTTGGACACATTATTATTGGAACCGAGATGGTGGGGGAGAGAATCCGAACCATTCCCGGATTTCCGGAGAAGTTCGCTACTGAATTAAAGCATTGTATTTTAGCTCATCACGGAGAACTGGAATACGGTTCACCCAAGAAACCTGCTCTTATTGAGGCGTTGGCTCTTAATTTTGCAGATAATACAGATGCAAAGTTGGAGACGATGATTGAAGTGCTGAGAGCCGCAGGAGATAATAATGGCTGGCTGGGCTTTAACAGACTGATGGATACAAATATCAGAAAGACTACAAATGTAATCTAAATTATAAGGTGCTTAAGGAGGTTGTTTTCCTTGGCACCTTTTTTGAATGCTGTGAGTTAGAGGGAATTTTAGAATTTCTTTCGTTTTCTGTGTCAATCAATTTAAGAATGGTATTTTATCCTAAGAATATAGAGAATTTATATCAGAGCGAGGTATAATAAATGCATGGAACGCTGGGAGAAATCAGCGGATTAAGATAGATAAGGAGAGATCATATGGACGCAAGCCACATCTTATTAGTAGAAGATGATAAAGAAATCAGGGAGGGAGTGGAAATATACTTAAGAAGTCAGGGGTACGAAGTGTTTCAGGCAGCAGATGGGGTAGAGGGCCTTAAAATACTGGATAAGGAGGAGATCCATCTGGCAATTGTTGATGTCATGATGCCCCGGATGGATGGGATAACCATGACTGTAAAATTAAGGGAAAAATTTGATTTTCCGGTTATCATTCTGTCTGCCAAGTCAGAAGAAGTGGATAAGATTATGGGACTTAATATCGGTGCAGATGATTATGTTGCAAAGCCGTTTACCCCTATGGAGCTCCTTGCCAGAGTAAATTCCCAGCTGAGACGGTACAGAAAGTACATGGATATGCTGGAAGCAAAAGAACAGAAAGAGAAAAGCAATGCCTATTCCATTGGAGGCCTGGAATTAAATGAAGATACGGTTGAGGTTACAGTAGACGAGAAGCTGGTAAAGCTGACTCCCATCGAATTTAAAATCCTGGCACTTCTTATGAAAAATCCTGGAAGGGTATTTTCAGCAGAAGAGATTTATGAAAGAGTCTGGAATGAGAGGGCCATCAATACCGATACCATTATGGTGCACATAAGAAAAATCCGGGAAAAGATTGAATTAAACCCGAAGGAACCCAAATATTTAAAGGTGGTGTGGGGAGTTGGATATAAAATTGAAAAACAGGCATAGAATCAGTGGGTTACTTGCAGCAGCGGTTGTTATTGCGGCAGCATTTGTTATGGTGGGGCTTTATCCCTTCTTTGAAAATGAATCTTCCAGGAATGGGGCGCCGATATACGAGGAAAGTGCTTTTTTAAAACATCTGGTTTGTGGTAATTACGTTTTGGCACTGGAAGATGCACAGAAAGAGCAGAATAAGATTCTCTCTCCCTTTCAATATTTTTTACCGGAGGCTGAGACAGAACTGAAGGCTGAACGCAGCAATGAAAGCGAAAAGGACACTGCGACCACAGAAGACTCCGTATCTTATTCCATTGATATTGGGGCAGTGGAAAATGAAGAAGTCGGAAAAATTGAGTATTTAAGGGGACTGCGCAAAAGTTGCATCCAGGAATTTGAAAATTGGAATCGGAATTTTGGGGGCATACGCAACTCCATGGATTACCAGATAATAGATGAAAACGGGAGAGTAATCCTGGATCATGCAGAAGGGCGGTTCATACCAAATAACAGCCATTATGCGTTTCAGGCAGTTTTACATTACGACGATCTTGGGCGCATGGATATAACCAGTGTAAGAGGAGAAAATACAGCTTACTTGCTTAATACACTCCAGAATTTTGGTGATAAGGATCCGATGGAGAACTATTACGATGATTCTTTTCAGGAAGGAAATTTAAAGCTTACCAATCCAAGAAATATGACATTTGCCTATGGCATGTCAGAGCAGCAGATCGAATCATTTAAAGATACCGATGGTAATATCTGGACTGCTTATGAAAATTCCGGAAGTGTAACACGCATCTTTATCGGTTTGATCTGTGCGGTGGTCGTTCTTGCTTTATTCTTCTCCTGTTTAGATGTAAGTCTGGCAGATGATATTGCTCTTTTAAGAACACCATTTGAACTGGTGTCGGGAATCGGTGCCGGTGCGGCTGCCTTCGGCGCGGGACTCACAAGCCTGGTCGCTGTGACAAACCGGGGGGATTTATACAGTGCTCTTTTACGTGCCAATTTTCTTCCTGAGGCAGCAGATATTATGGTGAGTCTGTGGAATCTTCTCTGGTGGGTAGTGCCATTTTCCATTATTTACTGGTCTGTTCTATGTATCAGAGATGTGTTTCATATTGGTATTGGGCGCTATATCAGGGAGAGAACCTTATGCGGATTGTTTTGGGGCTGGGTGGTAAAAAGTCTGAAAAAATTGTATGTCTATTTGGGAAATATTAATTTGCAGGAGAAATCAGACCGGACAATCTTTAAGATTGCAGTTGCGAATTTTATTGTTCTTACTATTTTATGCAGTCTCTGGTTTTTGGGTATCGGTGCATTATTTCTTTACTCCATTATTTTGTTTTTTGTTATGAGAAAATACTATCTTGATTTAAGCAGCAAATACAACATACTGTTGAAAGCAACCAATCAGATAGCAGAAGGAGATTTAGAGGTAGCAATCGAAGAGGATTTAGGTGTTTTTGATCCTTTTAAGAAGGAAATACAAAAGATTCAGAGTGGGCTTAAAGGAGTCGTTGATGAAGAAGTCAAAAGCCAGAAGTTAAAGACAGATTTAATCAGCAATATGTCTCATGATTTAAAGACACCACTGACTGCCATAATAACCTATGTTAATTTATTAAAAGATGATCATGCTACTCCGGAGCAGAGAAAAGCCTATATCGATATTTTGGAACAGAAATCCATGCGTCTGAAAGCGCTGATTGAGGATTTATTTGAGATCAGCAAGGCAAACAGCAACAATGTAACGCTGGAATTCGAGGCTGTAGATATTGTCAGCCTGTTAAAAGAGGTCAGCTTTGAACTTATTGATAAGATCGAGGAATCAACCATTGATTTCCGCTGGAATTTACCTGATGAAAAAATCATACTTTCTCTGGACAGTCAGAAGACTTACCGTATTTTTGATAACCTGCTGACCAATATTATCAAATATGCCATGCCTGGAACCCGGGCTTATATTGATATGAGAAAAGATAATGACTGGGTGGTGATTATATTAAAAAACATATCGGCTGCAGAACTAACCTTTAATCCGGAGGAGATAACCGAGCGTTTTGCCAGAGGAGATCAGGCGCGCAATACAGAAGGGTCCGGTCTTGGTATGGCAATAGCCAAAAGCTTTGTGGAACTGCAAAATGGAAAACTTACGGTTGAAACAGAGGCTGACTTATTCCGAGTGACCATACGCTGGCCAATTATGTAAGGATATAATTTTTAGCAATAAGAATAAAATAAAAAAAATTTTCAAAACTTCTTGTAAACCGGAAAATAACTGTATATACTGAAAGAAAGGTCAGGCTCAGCCTGCCAAATCAGTAGAGTAATTCGGAAAAAGAGAGGGGTACAAATATGATAATACAGAGCAAACGTGTGTGGATCGCAGGACAGTTTATTCCGGCACAGATTGAGCTGTCGGAAGGAAAGATTTTAGCAGTTTACCAATATGGAACCCATATAGCAGATCATGATTATGGAAACAACCGAATTGTACCGGGATTTATTGATATCCATACCCATGGAGCGTATGGCTATGATACCAATGACGGAGAACCCCAGGGACTTAGGGACTGGGTAAGAAGGATTCCAGAAGAGGGTGTTACCTCACTTTTACCCACTACGGTTACGCAGATGCCCGGGATTCTGGAAAAAGCAGTTTCCAATATAGCAGATGTGTTAAGTGAAGGATATGAGGGGGCTGAGATCCTGGGGATTCATTTTGAGGGTCCTTATCTGGATATGAAGTACAAGGGAGCACAGCCTCCGGAAGCCATAGCAAAGCCGTCGGTTGAGCAGTTTAAGAATTATCAGAAGGCGGCAAGCGGAAAGATTAAATATATTACGCTTGCCCCGGAGCGGGACGAAGAATTTGCACTGACAAAATATTGTAAAAGTCATGGCGTTGTGGTGAGTATGGGTCATTCCGCCGCTACCTATGACCAGGCTCTCATGGGAATTGCCAACGGAGTCACTTCCATGACTCATGTCTATAACGGCATGACTGCATATCATCACCGGGAGCCGGGACTTGTAGGGACTGCTCTCAGAGTACGGGATATTTACGGCGAAATCATCTGCGATGGCTGTCACAGTCATCTGGCAGCTTTGAATAACTACTATACGGCAAAAGGCAGGGATTATGCCATCATGATCAGCGATTCTCTAAGAGCCAAGAATTGTCCGGCAGGAGGTCAGTACCAGATGGGCGGTCATGACATCGAAGTCAGGGACAATGGCCTTGCTTATTTAAAGGGAACGGAAACAATCGCAGGCAGTACCTTAAAGATGAACATGGGGCTAAAGCTCCTGGTGGAGGAAGCCATGGTGCCTTTTGATTCTGCACTTAATTCCTGCACTATAAACCCGGCAAAGTGCCTGGGAGTGGATGACAGGAAAGGGCGTTTAAATGCCGGATTCGATGGGGATCTGGTAGTGCTAAGTGATTCCTATGATGTAGTGCAGACGTATTGCAGAGGAATGGAAATGGTTTAAAATAGAGATATCGCACAACGGTCAGGTAACAGCTGTTGTGCGATATTTTTATACATAGCTTTATAAAATTCGAACATTTTTCAGTGCACCGGTTTTAGAAAATTCTGTCCACTCACATACATTTACTGCATGATCTCCGATTCGCTCCAGATATTTGGCGATCATTAGCAAGTCAATACACTGGTCAATATGCTCGGTAGATTGTTTTAATAAGTTCACTACATCAACCTTTACCTTGTCAAACAGTTCATCCACTACATCATCTTTCTTCTCGATTTCCTTTGCTATACTTAAATCCTGCTTAATAAATGCTTCGATGGAGCAGCCTACCATCTCTCTGGCAGCAGTTGCCATGGAAGGAATATGGCGGACTACATGATAGACATGTTCCCCTTTAATACGAAGTATCAGTTCTGCAATATCAGACGCATGATCCCCGATTCGCTCTAAGTCGGTAACGACCTTTAAAGCGCTGGAGACCACTCTTAAGTCACCGGCCACCGGCTGCTGACGAAGGATCAGGGAGAGGCAGCGGGCTTCTATGGAGCGTTCCAAGTCATTAATGGTACGGTCTCCCTTTATAATATCTTCCGCCTTTTCAAAATCCTGATCCTCAAAGGCGATGAAACACTGTTCAATGGAGTTTTCCACCAAACGCCCCATTTCCTTAATATCATCATTTAAAAGGTTTAATTCATGTTCATAATTCACTCTTGTTGTCATATCTGGTTCTCCTTTTATAAGTTTAATAATGAATCAGCCGAAGCGGCCTGTAATATAATCCTCAGTGCGGGAATCTCGTGGAGCAGTGAAAAGTTCCGTAGTGGGAGCATATTCCACGACTTCACCCACCAGAAAGAATGCGGTATGATCAGCGATACGAGTTGCCTGTTGCATGTTATGAGTCACAATCGCAACTGTATATTTTTCTTTCAGTTCATCCATTAGATCCTCGATTTTTAAGGTGGAAATAGGATCAAGGGCTGAGGTGGGTTCATCCATTAACAGAACTTCAGGTTCTACAGCTAAAGCCCTTGCTATACAGAGACGCTGCTGCTGACCGCCGGAAAGACCAAGTGCTGATTTTTTTAACCGCCCGGACACTTCTTCCCAAAGTGCTGCTCCTTTTAAACTATTTTCCACAATAGCATCAAGCTCAGATTTATTCTTGATTCCATGAATTCTGGGACCGTAAGCCACATTGTCATAGATGCTCATGGGGAAAGGATTGGGCTGCTGGAATACCATACCGATTTTTTTGCGTAACAGTGTGGTGTCAACTCTTGAGTCGTAGATGTTTTCCCCATCTAAGAGGACATCTCCTTCGATTTTAACATTTGGCACCAGATCATTCATGCGATTTAAGGTTTTTAAGTAAGTGGATTTGCCACATCCGGAAGGCCCGATAAATGCGGTGATTTTGTTGGTATAAAGTTCCATATTCACGTCTTTTAAGGCGTGATTCGTTCCATAATATAAATTTAAATGATTGGTTGAAATTTTAATTGTGTTTGTATTCACGATTCTTTCGCCTCCGTATTGAATTTATGGGACAGATATTTTGCAAGACCGTTAATTGCAAGTACGATTATAAGCAGTACCACCGCAATTCCAAATGCCTCGTCGTATTTCGCCTTCTGCATGCAAAGGTAAAGCTGAATCGTCAGTGTCCCGCCGGATTCAAATATTTTTCCGAGGAAGCTTCTGGGGAGGATATAACCGCTGCCTGCTGTAAAAAGCAAAGCTGCCGATTCCCCTACAATTCTTCCGATTGCAAGTATAATTCCTGTTACAATACCGGGCATTGCGCTGGGGAGCAAAATAGTGCGGATCATATACCATTTGGTTGCACCTATTCCCAGGGCACCTGATCGATAGCTTTCAGGTACTGTCTTTAACGCTTCCTGGGTAGTTCGTGTAATAAGGGGCAGGACCATAATGGATAAGGTCAGAGCACCGGTTAAAATGGAATAGCCAAACCCTAAGGTAATGCCGAAGAATACATATCCGAAAAGTCCAAAGATGATTGAGGGAATGCCCGATAATATCTCTGTTGTAAACTCGATGATACGAACCACTTTACCGCCTTTTGCATATTCGTTTAGATAAATGGCAGAGCCGACACCCAGAGGGGTAGCAATTACCAGTGTAATTGTTACTACATAAAGAGTATTGACTATATTTCCAAGTATGCCGAAGGTTCCTTTGATGGTGCTTGGCACGGTAGTCAAGAACGTAACGCTTAACTGAGGAACACCTCTTACAAATACATATCCCATGATGCCAACAAGAATAAAAATTGAAATGAAGGCGCATAAATATATAAGTATAGTTAAAAGAGAATCTGAGACTCTTTTCTTTCCATTATAAACACTATTTACAATAATGGAATCACTATGAACAGGAATTATTGTGAGATCATTTGTCATTTTTATCCCCCCCTTTCTTTAAAATGCTGTTCAGAAGCACATTAATCATCATAATGAAGACGAACAGAACAAGTCCTATCGTAAACAGAACCTGCTTATGAAGGCCGGAAGCATAGGACATCTCCGATACAATGGCTGTTGTAAGGAAGCGAACCGAATGAAAGGGGAGTGGAAAATTCACGGAGCTTCCTGATACCAGACTGATCGCCATGGCTTCGCCGATGGCTCTGCCGGTACCAAGGACAATAGCAGTAATAATACCTGATTTTGCAGCAGGAATCACCACGTGAAAGATAGTCTGTATCCTGGTTGCGCCTAATGCCAGGGAAGCGCTTCTGAAATGCTGGGGAACGGAGCGCAGAGCTGTTTCGCTGATATTAATCACAGTCGGAAGAATCATAAGGGCAAGAACCAGCACTGCTGAGATTAAATTGGCTCCCCCTGTAAACTGATGAGTGGTAGAGCCCTTGAATACTTTCAACTCCAGATCATACATAATCGGATTTAGAATAAGGATTCCCAATAAACCATAAATAACAGAAGGGATTCCCGCTAAAAGTTCCACTGCAGGACGAACAATATTAGCCAGTTTTTGAGGGGCCACCTCGGCCAGGAACACAGATGTCATAACACCAATGGGAACGCCAATTAAGATTGCCAGAGCAGTCCCTACAATTGAGGTTAAAATAACATACAGAATTCCAAAACTGGGCACAGCTGCATCCGGTTTCCAGACGGAACCAAATAAAATATCCAGAATTCCTACTTTAAACAAAGCAGGAGTGCCGCTTGTTAACATATAGATACTAATTGACGCCACAGCCAAAACAGCAAAGAAGCCGCAGATGGTAAATATCACTTCTGCAGCATGTTCAATACCAGATTTACTTCCGTGACCGCCGAATATGGAATAAGACTTTGGTTGCATATTATGGCTCCTTTCGTGAAATGGGGACGTAGCATAAGCATTCAGCTGCGTCCCCAAGTAGTGCATTCGTTATGTGAAGGAACGGTTATTCCTGTTCCGTTTAGTTAGCTGGGATTAAGCCAACAGATTTTACTAATTCTTTTCCTTCATCAGAATGGATATAGTCAAATAATGCTTTTACATTGTCGTTCTGTTTGGAAATATCTCCTTTGGTTGCCATAACAAACGGGCGGCTTAAGAAGTAAGAGCCGGCTTTGATGTTCTCTGGTGTAGGATCTATATTTTCCAGCTTTAATGTTTTTACAGTTTTGTCAAGTACATCAAGAGAAACATAACCAATGGAACCAGGAGTAGAAGCCACCTTCGCCATTACGGCACCAGTACTGTCAAGCTCGTTGCTGTATTTGCATTTATCTTCCAGTTTTAATAACTCTTCAAATGCACTTCTTGTACCAGATCCGGACTCACGTCCGATAACTACGATAGGCTGATCAGAACCGCCTAAATCTTTCCAGTTTGTAGTTGTTCCGCTGTAAATGGCTATCAGCTGATCCTTTGTTAAATTCTCCGCTTTATTGGAAGGATCAGTTACGATTGCAATACCATCGATTGCTACGATATTTTCAACAATACCTTTGGATTTTTCTTCATCTTTTAAATTACGGGAAGCGTTTCCGATATCAGCAGCGCCGTTGGTAACAGCTTCAATTCCTGCTCCGGAACCAACAAACTCAGCCTGAACAGTAACACCAGGAAATTTTTCCATAAATACTTCGCTTAAAGCAGTTGCAAGCTTTTCCATTGAGGTAGAACCAACCATACTGATGGAACCCTTTAAATCTGCGGTAGCTTTAGCTGTAGTAGTTGCAGCAGCAGCTGTCGTTGTTTGGGTTGTGCCAGCTGTTGTTTCAGCAGCTTTTGTTTCAGCCGCAGTTGTCTCAGTAGCGCTGTTGCCACATCCAGCTAATGCTCCCATTGTTAACACTGCCATACCAGTTGCTGCGAGTATTTTAATTAATTTTTTTTTCATAATAACTATCTCCTCTTTTCCTTTTAAATTGCTTTCGTTTACATGATGGAGTATAGCAGTCAGTCTGCGTTTCTGATATCATGTTTTAGTATAGAGTCTGTAAAGCTTGTGTAAAACACGGTAACTGGTGTATAATTCTTCTAAATTAGTATCTGCAGAAAAATGGCTTAGATTCATAATCTCTTCTTTCTGGTGCCATGAAATATTAAAAAAATAGCCAAAATACTGAAAAATCCCTGTATTCTTTATAAAAATGACGGGATGGACTGGACAGAATGGGCGCAGATGTGGTAAATTGTTACGTGCATTTTATTATAGAAATAACAAAAGATAATTCCGTAATTTTTAATAGCGGATACAAAGGATACGAGAATGGAGGACGTTTTCATGGGAGCATATCAACTGAAAATCACGGTCAAAGGAAGCAAACCGCCGATCTGGAGAAGGATTCTGGTACCTGAAGGAATAACGTTTGGAACACTTCACCATATGATTCAGGCGTCATTTTGCTGGTCCGGCCAATACCCGTATCAATTTGAGTTTCGTTCAGAGAAAATACGGGCAGCATCAGATAATATAGAACATTCGGGTCAGTATCAGTATCTTTCAGCAACTGAAAGCATTAACGGACAGATATCAAAGGATTCCAAATTTACATATGTGTCTTATAACACCGGCAGCTGGGAGTTTGCGATTCAGGCAGAAGATTACTTAAATGAGTATCAGGAGACTGTAGCCAGAGTTATAAAATATAAAGGGGAATCGATTCCGGAGACTTGCGTCAGTCTGGAAGAATATGCAGGCCTTATAGAAGCTTCAACTGATAAAGGAATGGAATATGATATGGCAGCGGTGAATCTGCACCTGGAACAGATGGCTGATAAATCTGAAGATATTATTATCTCAGATATATTTGACTGCTATGATAAAAACAGCATACTTGAGATCGGGAAAAGACATCATATGTCTGGAACCAGCAAGTTAAATAAAGAAGAAATGGCGCAGAAAACCATTTCCTACATATTAAATGAAAAAATAATGAAGCCTTATTTTCTTTGCGTTCGCGACTGTGAGATGAAAGCGTTTGAAAAGGTTGTATCCGGCGGCACAAAGCTTGATTTTCTGGAAACAGAAAATATGGACTACCTTTATGCCGGAGGTTATGTGACTTACGGTTCCGATGGCAGTTTCCTGATTGCAAACGAGGCTATAAAGGCATATGAAGCATTCAATACCGCGGAATTTCAGGAAGAGCGGTCCCGCATAAGTAAAATTGGAGACTATTTTTGTGCTGCCAATTCTCTGTATGCCATAACCCCTCCATCAGTCATTCTGGAAACATTTAATAAATATGAAGAAAAGAAGCTGACATTAGACGAACTATTAAATGCATACCAATGTTTAAACCCTTACCGCTTAATGGTTACTTATATAGATGGGAATTTTGTAGATGCAGCATTATCAGAACAAAAAAGCTATACAAATCTTTTGCGTACGCAGAAGAAAGTTCCCTATTATATTCCCACTCAGCAGGAGATCCGCTTCATGGCGGATAATTCCGGATTTTTAATGGGAGCCGAGTTAAGCAGACTCAGTGAATTCCTTACTACTGAATTAAGTGTGCCGGATGAGATGATTCCGCTCATTCTCCGCCAGGTCCAGGCTGAAATCAGCATGGGAGGCAATCTGAAAGAAGTTGTAACTGATTTAGAAGCAGCAGGAATACTAATGGAATCTTCCGAACATATGGAAAAGCTCGCTATGATTGTAACTGATATCTGGAATAATACCAGAATAGTGCTAAACAGGGGTCATAAACCATATGAGATGGTAATGAGGGGCTTAGATGAGGTAAGTATTCAAAGAAAGAATATTCAGAAGATCTATCCCAACGACATCTGTCCTTGTGGAAGCGGTAAGAAATACAAGAAGTGCTGCGGTAAAAAGGCCTGATCCTATCATAGAAATCTGGAGCTCATCTGCTAATTGGAATGAGCTCCTTTTTTGTCTCGAATGTTCTGAAAAACATGTTTTTCAAAATAATTAAAATATTTCGAAAAACATGTTGACTTTTGTCGAAAGCTTTGATATGATATACCTCGCCGCTGAAAACGGCGGCAAACATCTTCTAAAACACATCGATGATCGATGAGAAAAGTTTTGAAGAAAA
>JAQSYE010000028.1 GCA_029256305.1 Lacrimispora sp.
AAAACATCGTTACCCTGTTCGTCGGAAATAAATCCGTAACCCTTTTGGTTGTTAAACCACTTAACTGTACCTTTCATTATGATACCTCCAAAACGACTAAAAATTTTACCGTTACAGGATATCTGTAACTTCCCTAAGAATAGCATAAAATGGGTAAGGTGTCAAACATTTTCCACTATAAAAAACAAGAATTCCCTTTCGAAAATGATACCGAAAAATATGTGGTAAAATCACAGATAAGTGTGATAAAATGGGTGAAGATTTTACACTGGGACAGGAAGGAAAAATATGAAATTTAAAAATTTTTGGGGACATTTTTGTACCATTCATATACACAAATCCCGGGTCATGAAAAATTGCTTTCGTGTAGGTTTAATAAAGCAGGGTCTGCTTCATGATCTTTCCAAGTACAGTCCGGAAGAATTCATACCAGGTGTTTTATACTATCAGGGAAACAGAAGTCCAAATGCAGCAGAAATTGAAGAAAAAGGATTTTCCAAAGCGTGGCTTCATCACAAAGGACGGAATAAGCATCACTGTGAATATTGGATCGATTTCTCCATGGATCCCTCAAAGGGCATGATTGGTTATAAAATGCCTCTTAACTATCTGATAGAGATGGTCATGGACCGGATTGCAGCCTCCAAGACCTATAAGGGGAAAGAATATACGGATGCATCTCCCTGGGAATATTATGTACAGGGAAAAGCTTACATGATTGTTGCACCTGAGACGGAAAAGCTTCTGGAAAAGCTCCTTATGATGTTAAGAGATGAGGGGGAGAGGAAAACCTTTTCCTATATCAGAGAGATATTAAAAAAAGGGGATTATTAAAGAACTATGGAATTTCAGATCAGCAGGACAAGGCGTTCCTATGAATTTAATATGAGGAAAAGCCACTGGCACCCTTATTATGAACTGTTTTACCTGGTATCCGGACATTGTAAAATATTTATAAATCATAGCTTATATTATTTAGAACCAGGTGATATGATATTCATCTCTCCAGGCGAAATTCATCGGACGACCTACCATTCTAGTCCGGTCAATGAGAGGATCACTTTAAGCTTTGATAAAGAATACTTAAATGACATGACACAAAGTTGCGGCAGCCTTTTGACCGATTCTTTGTTTCAAAATTCCAAGATTTCCATACCGGCAGGCAGCAGGCCCTATGCAGAAGAATTAATTCAGAAGATGGTTTATGAAGGGGCAGGTCAGGATGGATATTCGCCCATGATGATGAGGAATTATCTATATGAACTTCTGATTTTCCTTTCCAGATGTCAGGAAGCCAGGTCGGATGTGGGGAAGATGGAAGTTGGAGAGAAGGCCATAGAAGAAGCAGCAGAATATATCTACCATAACTACGGAGCATCCATAACGTTGTACGAGGTCGCGGAATTGATCCATATGAGTCCTGCCTATTTTTCAAGAAAATTCAAATCAGTTACCGGGTTTGGATTTAAGGAGTATTTAACCAATATCCGAATTCGGGAAGCTGCCTCGCTGTTGCTTAATACAGGGAAATCCGTGACAGATATCGCATTTGAATGCGGGTTCGGGGACGGAAATTACTTTGGAGATGCCTTTAAAAAAATTAAAGGCGTATCTCCAAGAGATTTTCGTAAAATGCAGGGTATTTTATAACTGATTCAGGAAGAAAGATGGTCGAAAAGATGCCGGATATAGTCCCGCAGCTTTTCCTGATCCTGAAAGAACTCCGGATCGTAGGCAAAATAGGAAATTTTATCTTTCCATTGATTTCTAAGAACGGGCGTCCATAAAGGAGAAAACTGAGGCACATAGCAGCCGGTCTGCCTGATATAGCAGTTTTTTGCAGCAGCCTTTACTCGGGCTTCTTTGTCTACATATTCGGCTACACTTTTATGAATGGCCCTGTCTTCGTAAATGAGATAATAGTAATTTTTATAATCCGGATAAAAGTATTTCAGTTCTCCCTCGTATAGGTCAATGATAAGAGAAAGCTCTCTTCCCTCAGCTTTTGCCCTGACCAGGGAATTGGACTTTGTAAACGCTACAGGCACAGCAAAGCCGTTTTCCAGAGTCAGCTTAAGAAGATGCTGCTCCCGTCCCAATAAATCCGGATTACTGAAAAGCTCCTGGTTTGACAGAGTAAAGTCATGCTCCAGAAAATCCGGGTAGCTGAGTATGGGGAGAATTAACGGCATACCTTTTAAATCGTCTTCATTATGTAGGATCAGTAAATCAAAAAGGTACTGGTCCTTAGAAATTAAGTAATCCTTATAAACTTCAATCAGCTGTCCGCCGGAATAAAGATCGTTCCGTTCCACACCTAAGAATGCTTCAATGGCTTTCTGCTTCATGCTTGAAAGACTTAAAAGATTCCGGTATGGGCGGATTTTTCTATATATATCAAAGCTTTCGGTGTCTGAAAAATCATAGTTAAGCCCATAGGCATGGCAGCGCTTTAACAGATAAGGGATATCAAATCCATCCCCGTTAAAATGAATTACCTTTTTAAAACTTCTAAGAAATTCAAAAAATGTAATAAGAAGCTCTTTTTCCGAACCCAGAGTATCGGCAAACCATTGGACAAGATTCCAGATCCCGTTTCTGTAATAGACACACCCAATTAAATAGAGAGTGGAATACTCCCCTGAAAAACCGGTGGTTTCAATGTCGAAGAACAGAAGTTCTTCCCGGCTTCCCAGACGGTCAAGGGGATAGGTTTCTTTAAATGCAATGTGTTTCGTAAGAGTGATCATCAGCGGTTTCGTCCTTTCTTTACGCCTACTATTATATCCAAAGCACCCCGGTTCGTCAACGGAGTATAGAATATTTGTTCGATCAATTGCTTGCATATCAACTGGCAGTATGCTATGATTAAAGTCAGTAAAATAGTTTGAGAAAAGTATTTGCAAGGCATAAAAGGAGAACTGCAAAGTGATTTCTTTCGTAAAAGGACCGATCGCCGAGATGACAGAAGATTCAGTTGTAATTGAATGCGGAAACCTGGGGTACGAAATTTTCATCCCCCTGTCTGTATTTGAGAAGCTTCCAGGTGTCGGCAGGGAAGTAAAATTATATACATATTTCCAGGTGAGGGAGGATGCCATGTGTCTCTACGGCTTTTTAACCCGCCAGGATCTAAAGATGTTTAAGCAATTAATCAGTGTGAATGGAATCGGCCCCAAAGGAGCACTTGGTATTCTTTCTGCCATGAATCCGGAAGAATTAAAACGGGCGGTTATATCAGGAGATGCAAAAGCTATTTCCAAGGCCCCCGGTGTAGGTGCCAAAACTGCACAGAGAATCATTTTGGACTTAAAGGATAAGATTGATACGGCAGATATTCTTCCGACTGCATTTAGAGAGGTGGGGAGTGATCTGCGAAAAGAAGATGGAGTGGCAGGTGAGGCCATCGATGCACTCACTGCGCTTGGTTATTCTTCTGCAGAAGCCGGACGTGCGGTGCGCCAGGTAGAGGTAACTGACACCATGTCTGTGGAGGATGTCTTAAAGGCTTCCTTAAAACACTTGGCATTTATATAGAATATAACAGGGTATGGCGAAGATGGAGCGTAGAATAATAACCACAGAGTTAACAGAAGAAGATAAAAAGATTGAACCGAATTTAAGACCCAGAAGTCTGAATGAATATATCGGACAGGAGAAGATCCGGACCAATTTAAAGGTATATATTGAAGCGGCGAAAGCCAGAGGAGAATCTCTGGACCACGTATTGTTCTATGGTCCGCCAGGACTTGGAAAGACCACTCTTTCCGGTATTATTGCTTATGAGATGGGCGTGAACATGAAAGTTACTTCGGGCCCTGCCATAGAAAAGCCAGGTGAGATGGCAGCTATTTTAAATAACCTTCAGGAAGGTGACGTACTGTTTGTTGATGAGATTCACCGTTTAAACCGGCAGGTGGAAGAAGTGCTCTACCCGGCTATGGAGGATTTTGCCATTGACATTATGCTCGGCAAGGATTCAGCTGCCAGATCCATTCGACTGGATCTTCCAAAGTTTACCCTTGTGGGAGCTACCACCAGAGCCGGATTGTTAACTGCACCTCTTAGGGATCGATTTGGAGTAGTTCAGAAGCTGGAGTTTTATACACCGGAGGAATTAAAGATCATTGTATCCCGTTCTGCAGAAGTTTTAGGAGTGGAAATCGAAGAAGAGGGAGCGGCAGAGATTGCCAAGCGTTCCAGAGGAACCCCCAGACTGGCGAACCGGCTGTTAAAGCGAGTGCGGGATTTTGCCCAGGTTAAGTATCATGGAGTGATAACGAAGGAAGTGGCTGATTTCGCACTGGATATACTGGATGTGGATAAATTGGGACTGGATTATAATGACCGCGCGATTCTTGCTACTGTAATCGAAAAATTTGCAGGAGGTCCCGTGGGGCTTGACACCCTTGCGGCTGCCTTGGGTGAGGATGCGGGTACGCTTGAAGATGTATATGAACCGTATCTTCTGATGAATGGGTTTTTAAACCGTACGTCCAGAGGGCGGGTTGCAACGGAACGGGCTTATGGGCATCTTGGAATCCCAATGGAGTCGTAACTGCCTGAATTTTAGAACTTTCCTAACTGTCTAAAGTATGATATAGTAAAGAAAGAGCAAATGATAACAGGGAGAGAACAACATGAATTCCAAGCAATATACAGAAGTCTTGATTGATGGCAAGATTTATGCACTTGGCGGCAGTGAAGAAGAGGGTTATATACAGCGCCTTGCAAGCTACATCAATGAGATGATCATAACTTTAAAGCGTCGGGAAGGATTCACAAAGCAAAGTGCGGAATACCAGAACGTTATGATAGAGTTAAATATGGCAGATGATTTCTTCAAAGCAAGAGAACAGATTGCCAGATTAGAACAGCAGAAAGCTGAGATGGAGAAGGAAACTTACAGTTTAAAACATGAGCTGGTTGCAACTCAGATGAAGCTGGAGGCTGTGAAGACAGAACTGGCCGGATTAAAGAAGTCATCTGGTTCAGATAGGAATGAATAAGGCAGGAGGGGGTGTTTCATGGATTTTCCGTGACCTCCTCTTTTTTATCAAATAGAATATGTTTACAGAAAGATTTGGAGGCAGATGTGAAAAAAAAAGTTGAGATCCTTGCTCCGGCAGGCTCGTTTGAAAGCATGAAGGCGGCAGTAGCCGCAGGAGCAGATGCAGTATATATTGGGGGAAGCCGGTTCGGAGCCAGAGCCTTTGCAGAAAATCCGGGCGAGGACAAGCTGATGGAAGCCATTGACTATGTCCACCTTCACGGCAGAAAGTTATATTTAACCGTCAATACTCTTATGAAGGAACAAGAGATGAAGGAACTTTTTGAATATCTTCTTCCTTATTATCGCCGGGGACTAGATGCTGTTATTGTCCAGGACTTAGGAGTGCTTTCGTTCGTCAGGGAACAGTTTCCGGATCTTCCCATCCATGCCAGCACGCAGATGACCATTACCGGGGTTTATGGAGCAGAGCTTTTAAAAGAGCTTGGAGCAGAGCGGGTAGTGACTGCCAGGGAATTGTCTTTAAAGGAGATCCGGCAGATCAATGACCAGGTTGATGTGGAAATCGAAAGCTTTGTTCATGGAGCACTTTGCTATTGCTATTCCGGTCAGTGCCTTTTCAGCAGCCTGATCGGTGGCCGGAGCGGAAATCGGGGAAGATGTGCCCAGACCTGCCGCCTTCCCTTTGATGCAAAAGACAAAGGAAAGAATCTTGGAAAAAAGGAAGAACGGTACTGCTTAAGTTTAAAGGATTTAAGCACGCTGGATATTATACCGGATATCATAGAGGCTGGAGTCTATTCCATGAAGATTGAGGGCAGAATGAAGAGCCCCAGATATACGGCAGGAGTAGTAAGCATTTACCGCAAATATGCAGATCTTTATCTGGAAAAAGGCAGAGGCGGATATAAAGTAGAAGACGGGGACAGAAAGATACTTCAGGATCTGTTTGACCGAGGCGGACAGACAGATGGCTATTATAAAAAACACAATGGCAGGGATATGATTGTATGGAAGGAAAAACCGTCATTCAGAGAAGGCAACAGTCAGTTATTTGAGTTACTCGACCGTGAATACGTAGAAAAGCAGTTAAAAGTACCTGTTACAGGGAAGATTTTACTTGCAGAGGGAGAAAAGGCTTCGCTCACTCTTCAGACACAGGAGCATCGCATTATGATAGAGGGAGATCTGGTGATGACGGCGCTAAACCAGCCGATGTCAGAAGAGAAGGTGTTAAAGCAGCTGAATAAAACGGGAAACACACCGTTTTTATTTCAAAACCTGGAAGCAGATATAAAAGGGAATGTCTTCCTTCCGGTCCAGACATTGAATGATTTAAGGCGCAGAGGTCTGGAAGAACTGGAGGCAGAGATTCTCCGTGAGTATAGAAGAGAACACAAAGAGACGGAAAATTCCGGTGAACGGAAAGATGTCAGAAGTACCAGAGTGTCTGGCATTGCAAAACTCACTGTTTCCCTGGAAAAACCGGATTGTTTTGACACAGTGGTCGATAGTCCTGATGTGAACAGAGTTTATATTGATGCGGCCCACTTTGAGCCGGGACAGTGGAATCAATATGTAAAGAAGTGCCATGACAGGGGCAAAGAATGTCTTCTTACCATGCCTCATATTTTCCGTACACAAGCGCAGCAATTCTTTGACCGCAATCAGAGATGTCTGAAAGAAGCTGGTTTTGACGGATTTTTAATCCGATCCCTGGAAGAACCGGGATACTTAAAAAAGACTGGCATAAAAGGGAACCTGGTTTTTGATTTCGGTGTGTATGGCATGAATAACCAGGCGCAGAAGATGCTTATGGAGCTTGGTGCGGATGAGATTACCTGGCCGGTGGAATTAAACAGCAGGGAATTGGAAAAGCTAGAGATTCAGGGAGAGCTGTTAATCTACGGGCGATTGCCAATGATGGTGACGGCACAGTGCATTCACCAGGGAATGGAGCGGTGCGATAAGACACCGATGGATTTAAGCTTAAAGGATCGTATGGGGAAAGTATTTCCTGTAAAGAACCACTGTGCATTCTGTTACAATTCCATTTATAACACAGCACCCCTTTCGCTTTTGGGATTAACTGATACCGTGAATTCCTTAGCACCCGCCTCTTTAAGGCTTCAGTTTACAACTGAGAGTCAAAAAGAGACCGAAACAATTTTACAGGCTTTTGCAGGCGAGTTTTTGAAGGGAAAAAATGCAAGAGCTATTTTGCCGGAATTTACAAGGGGACATTTTAAACGCGGTATAGAGTAGGTGATTTATGATTAATCTGATAATAGATGTATCCAGATATTTAATGATACTGCTAATTGCATTGTACACATATTTAAATTTTCGTTATTTTTCCTATCAGGATGAAAAGAGGAAAAACAGCATTTGCAGGCGACAGAACATTCTTATGTTTCTGATCCATCTCCTGGCGTATGGCATTATCTGGCTGGAGACGGAAGATGAGCGGATGCTTGTATTCTATGGAGCGCAGGTCCTGTTCTTTTTGGGTTACCTATTTTTATACAGGTTGTTTTATAGGAACTTATCAAAGCTTCTTGTCAATAATATGTGTATGCTTTTATCTATTGGCTTTATTATGCTTACCAGGTTGTCTTTTGACAAAGCGGTGAAGCAGTTTACCATTGTTGCAGTGTCTGCAGCTGTTACCTGTATCATACCCTTTGTCATTGACAGAGTGTGGCAGCTGAGTAAGATACCCTGGGTTTACGGATTTGGGGGCGTGATACTTTTGGGAATTGTATGCGTTGCCGGAACCACAAGCTATGGAGCCCAGCTTTCCATAGGAGTATCCGGATTCTCATTTCAGCCGTCTGAATTCGTGAAGATCAGCTATGTATTTTTTATTGCCACCATGTTTTACCGCTCTATCAGCTTTAAGACAATTCTTGCAGTCAGCGGTGTTTCAGCCCTCCATGTTCTCATACTTGTGCTCTCCAAGGATTTAGGAAGTGCGCTTATTTTCTTTATTACCTACGTGTTTATGCTTTTTATAGCAACCGGCAAATGGCGATACTTACTTGCGGGGATGCTGGGAGGAATCTTATCATCTACCCTTGCATTCCAGTTATTTAGTCATGTAAAGACAAGGGTCGCGGCCTGGTTAAATCCATGGTCTGATATCGCAGGAAAAGGATATCAGATCAGTCAGTCCCTGTTTGCCATTGGAACAGGGGGCTGGTTTGGAATGGGACTTTACCGGGGGATGCCAAGAAAAATCCCTGTAGTAGAAAAAGATTTTATTTTTTCAGCTATTTCAGAAGAACTGGGAGGAATCTTTGCGCTTTGTGTCCTGTTAATATGCCTTGGCTGTTTTCTTCAGTTTATGATGGTGGCAGGAAATATGCAGGCCGTGTTTTACAAGCTTATTGCCTTTGGACTGGGTATGATTTATGCGGTCCAGGTTTTTTTGACCGTGGGAGGAGTGACCAAATTCATCCCCTCTACTGGTGTCACACTTCCTCTTGTCAGCTATGGAGGAAGTTCTGTGCTAAGTACTTTTATTATTTTCGGAGTCATCCAGGGACTTTATATTCTCAAACGCAACGAAGAGGAAGAGGACAAGTATGAAAGCTAATGCGAATCCAAAAGCAAATCACCAGATCTTAATTCTGACCTATGGGGTTGTTCTGCTTTTTATAGGTCTGGCGGTTTATTATGGATATTTTCTTCAGGTGAAGAGCGATAGTGTAATCAATAATTCCTATAATGCCAGACTGGACAGTTTTGCTGACAGGGTGGTACGGGGTGAGATCCGGAGTAATAACGGCCAGATACTTGCTCGGACTGATGTGGATGGGGAAGGGAATGAGACAAGGGTTTATCCATATGACTCCATGTTTGCCCATGCAGTGGGTTATTCGGTGAACGGAAAGACCGGGCTGGAGGCCCAGTCTAATTTCTATCTGCTCACTAGCCATGTCAATATTGTTGAACAGGTGATTAATGAATTGTATTCAAAGAAAAACCAGGGGGATAATGTGGTGACAACCCTGGATGTAGACCTTCAAAAAAAAGCATATGAGGCTCTGGGAAAGAGAAATGGGGCGGTTATTGTAATGGAGCCTGATACCGGTAAGATTCTTGCCATGGTGTCAAAACCCGATTATAACCCGAACACTATTTTAAGCGACTGGAACAGTCTGGTCGCAGAGGAGAATACATCAGGACAGCTTTTAAACCGGTCAACCCAGGGCCTTTATCCGCCGGGGTCCACATTTAAAATTGTTACAGCATTGGAATACATCAGGGAGAATCCCGAAAATTACAAGGATTATATCTTTGATTGTGACGGAATCTACGAAAATGGTGATTATTCCATCAAATGCTATCATGAAACTGCCCATGGACACCAGAATTTCACCCAGGCATTTGCCAACTCCTGTAACGGAGCCTTTTCAAGTCTTGGTCTTCTTATGGATTTAAACGGGTTAAGGAATACATCCCAGCAGCTTTTGTTCAATACAGATTTTGCTCTTCCTTTTCCTTCCAACAGAAGCTCCTATATCATGGCTCCTGGTGCAGATACATGGCAGATACTTCAGACCGCCATTGGACAGGGGCAGACCCAGATTACTCCCCTTCATAATGTCATGATTACTGCCGCCATTGCAAACGGGGGAACTCTCATGAAACCCTATCTTATTGATCATGTGGAAAATGCAGGGGGAGATATCATTAGAAAATTTGTTCCCCAGGCTTATGGAACGATTATGACAGCGGAAGAATCAACCAAAATGACAGAACTGATGAGAGCCGTGATCACGGAAGGAACGGGATCCGCCCTTCGGACGGATGCCTATACAGTGGCGGGAAAGACGGGTTCAGCAGAATTTGATAAGAATAAAGAGACTCATGCATGGTTTGTGGGATTTGCCCCTGCAGAACACCCAAAGATTGCAGTCAGTGTGATTGTAGAAGAGGGCGGATCGGGAGGGAAGACTGCCGCACCTATCGCCAGATCGCTTTTTGATTTATATTTTTCCAGATAAGGGTAGTTTTGGGACCTTTCTTTCGGCGATTACACACTTGCATATCATTATAAAAAGAGGTATACTATAGCCAGTCTGTGAGACACACCAAAATCGGGATCCGGTTGGATTTACGGTTTCACTCTGGAGGAATTGCAATGATAGAAGCAACGAGTTGTGGCGGTGTGGTTATTTTTCGAGGTAAAATTCTGGTTTTATATAAGAATTACAAAAACAAGTATGAAGGTTGGGTTTTGCCAAAGGGAACAGTAGAAGCGGGTGAAGAGTATAAGGAGACGGCACTTCGGGAAGTTAAGGAAGAAACCGGAGTAAGTGCGTCTATTATCAAATACATTGGTAAGAGTCAGTATTCTTTTAATACGCCTCAGGATATGGTGGAAAAGGATGTATACTGGTATCTCATGATGGCCGACAGCTATTACAGTAAACCACAGCGGGAAGAATATTTTATTGATTCAGGATACTATAAGTTCCATGAAGCGTATCATCTTCTGAAGTTTTCTAATGAAAAACAGATTTTGGAAAAAGCATACAATGAATATCTGGATCTTAAGAAGAGCAATCTTTGGGGTAATAAAAAGTATTTCTGAACGAAGTCAGAGCTGTTTTGATGACTGTAAAGAGAGCCGGAAAAGCTTCTGCCAAAACTTTTCCGGCTCCTTTCTATTGTGTAATACTATAATGACTGTCTGTTAAAAAGTGGATTCCAGATCTTTAAATTTAGAGATCAGTGTTTCTGGGTTAAGTTCAAAGATCAGTCCTTCCCTTTTTTCACTTTCCATGACCCGGCCCAAATAGGAACAGTGATTTATCATCGGATCCTCGTGTCGCTCTGAAAGGATGTCAAGATCCTCAACAGCCACGATTTCGTCTACAACGATTCCCCACTGGATGCCATCTAAGATAAGAACCATTTCCTTATAAATTGTAGAACGGAATAAGTCCTTTGTCTGATCCAGAAGCTTTAAAATAACTGGCATGGACTCACTCTTAACTTGCTTTAAGACAGTTTGTAAGCATTCTGATTGCTGACAGTTTTCACAGTTCTTTTTACAGGCTTCTGCTTCTGCTGCAGCGTTATGGAGTCTCTCGTGGGGGGCCTCAATTTTTTTCAAATGGTTTGAAATTGCTATGTTGTCAGTGGTGAAATTATCATACCATTTTCCAAAAGCACACTGGTGGGAATCTCTTGCCAGATTGAAGGAGCCGCCTTCTTTGATGTATTTCTCCAGTTCATTGACCCAGTTTATATGATCCTGCTTCCTTGCGTCTATCATCTGTTCAAATTCTTTGCATTCTTCCGATATGGGCTTTAAACCGAATGTAATGCGTAAATCCATCATATTTATGACTTTGTTCCGGTGCTTAAACATTCCGGTGATATTAGCAGGTGCGGCGGGTATGGTGCTGTATTCCGGCAACTGTAAAATTGTGGATATATAATTGCTGTTTATGCAGTATAAGGAACCTGCAATTTTAAATATTATGTAGGGACATTTGATCTCATTTTCCATTCTCTTAAGTACCTTACCTTTTTTATTTGCTGTTAATATTATTATAAATCTTATTTCCTTATACTTCAACGAGTTTTTGGAAAATATATGTTAAAACTTAATGAATGTACTATGAATAACTGGAAAATCAGGGTATAATGAGTTAGGATATCTGATTAGATAAGCTTGGAGGAGAGAATTATGCTAAAGTATTACAGCGGAGATATCTTTGCTTCTGATGCAGACATTATCTGTCATCAGGTAAATTGTCAGGGAGTATTTGAGCGAGGGATTGCAGGGCAGATTAAAAAGATGTTCCCTGAGGTAGAAAAGACATATCGGGTTATTACCAAACAGTGGCAGGAGCAGGCCGGTGGGATCACCTCCGGTTTATTGGGCAGGGTTTCGGCACAGCCGGTTGAATTAAATGACCGGTGGTTTCTTATTGCCAATCTTTATGGACAGGATAATTATGGTAAGAACGGGATTTATACGAATTATAAAGCGCTTTTACAGGCTGTGAATGAAATTCGCGATTTTGTGGATGTCAGAGACAAGCTGGAGAAGGTGGCGTTTCCCTATGGAATCGGATGCGGAAATGCAGGCGGAGACTGGAATAAAGTGGAAGAGATTTTGAATAATTGTTTTATGGATTATCAGGGGGAAGTTCAAATTTGGAGAGATGATTCTCAATCATAGGAATATCGTTGCAGCATAGAGTCAGCAAAATTTATCCTGGAGGAACGAATATGGCAAAAGTCAGCTCTTTAAGCCGCAGTATCACAATTTTTTATGTGGAATGGAGTGCGCTCAATCACTACTTATCATCTTATGAATGCGATAGAAATGGTCTGCCCTATGTTGGATTTTCAGACCCCCGCGTTCAAAAGCTGTGGAAGGGATTGTCCGCTCAGGAGCGGAAGGAAATCATGAAACGGCTGGGCGCAAAGAATGAAATAGAATTGCAGAATTATTTTACTTAATTCCGGTTGGAACGGAAAAGAATGGAGTTATAGATGTCAGAAAAAAAATTTGTGGTTGTAGATGGCTCCTCCATGCTGTCAACCTGTTATTATGCAGTTTTGCCCAGAGAAATCATGTTCGCTAAAACGGAAGAGGAAAAACTGAAACATTATGATAAGATTCTTCATGCAAAGGATGGAACCTACACCAATGCCATATTCGGTATGCTGAAGATGGTGGTATCTCTTATAAAGAAACAGCAGCCGGACCACATCGCCTTTGTTTTCGATAAGACAAGGGACACCTTCCGAAGAGAATTGTATGCCCAGTATAAGGGCACAAGAGGAGCAACACCTGTTCCGCTAAAGGAGCAGTTTGTACTGATGGAACAGATTTTGGAGGAAGCAGGATTTAAAGTGCTTTACAGCGATCAGTACGAAGCGGATGACTATGCGGGAAGTCTGGTAATGAAATTCAGGGAGCAGATCCCCATGGTTGTTTTGACAAAGGATCATGACTACCTTCAGCTGGTAAGCGACGAACACAATGTTCGAGCATGGATGGTTCAGTCCCGCCAGGAGAAGGCGGACGAGCTTTATAAAAAATATTATTCCTTTTTTGGTTTTGGGAAAGAAGAGATTAATCTTCCAGAAAAGGTTTTTGAATACACTTCTGATACGGTTTTACGTGAGGAAGGTGTAATGCCGGAACAGATCCCGGATTTAAAAGGGATTCAGGGTGATGCCTCCGATAATATCCCGGGTGTGAAGGGTGTCAGCAGTGCAGCGCCACTCCTGCTTAGGGAGTATGGAACCGTAGAGAATGTTTATGCTGCCATACACGAAGCGGAAGTGGATAAAAATCGGTTAAAGGATCTTCAGGATTTCTGGAAAAATGATTTGGGCATTTCAAGGTCCCCGTATAAAGCCATGACTAAGACCAGTGAAGAAGAACTTTGCGGCGAGAAGGCCGCGTTATTGTCTAAAACCCTCGCTGTCATGAAAATGGATATAGCAATTGATTTTCAATTAGAAGATTTTAATGTATCCTCCTATATGGAAGATAAGATCAGGGAATGGCTGAACAAGCTTGATATAAAAGAAGCTTCCATCTTTGGTAACGGAAAGTAAATCCTTTGCAGTATTTTTCACTATGGATTTGGAGATATTTATACAGAATGTCCCGATTTTTATAAAGGAGAAATAATAATGAATAAAAGTTATGAAAACTTGTCATCTATATTAGAAAAGACAATGGCTCTGCAGACAGCTCTCGTTCTTTTTGAGTGGGATAATGAGACGCTGGCTCCTGAAGAATCAGGGTCTTATACAGCCAGAGTGATTGGTACTCTTTCCCAGGAGTATTACGGATTTATGACTGGTGATGAAATGGGAGAAGCAATTGCAGCATGTGAAAAGGAATCTGATTTATCGGAGATTCAGCAGGCAATTCTTAAGGAGGCAAAGGAAGCCAGAGAGGAACTGATCTGCATCCCGAAAGCTGAATACAGGGAGAATGCCCAGCTGGTAGCGGAAGCGGCGAAAGTGTGGGTGAAAGCAAAGAAGAATGAAGATTACGATTCTTTTCTGCCTACGTTAGAAAAGGTGATTGATTTTAAAAGAAAAATTGCCTCCTATCGAAAGAAAGAGGGTCAGAAGCTTTACGACGTCCTTCTTGCTGAGTATGAGAAAGGGTTTGAGACAGAGCTTTTAGACAAATTTTTTGACAGGCTGAAGGAAGAGATTATTCCTCTTTTAAAAGAGATTAAAGAGCATGGGAAAGAGATCGACAATTCCTTCCTTACCGGAGGCTATCCCAGAGAAAAGCAGGAGGAGATGGCACGTTTCCTTGCTGAATATATAGGGTTTGACTTTAAGAAAGGCGTATTATCTGAGAGCGCGCATCCTTTCACAAATAATCTTCACAACCATGATGTACGCATCACAACCAGTTACCACGATAAGATGGACAGCTCCATGTTCTCTGTTATCCATGAGGGCGGTCATGGAATTTATGAATTGGGAATTAGCGATGAGATCACTCAGACACCTGTTGGTCAGGGTGCTTCTATGGGTATGCATGAATCCCAATCCAGATTTTATGAAAATTTCATTGGACGCAATCCCAATTTTTGGATTCCGATTTATGATAAATTAAAAGAGCTCTATCCTGATCGTCTAAACGCTGTGTCCATAGATCAGTTTATGGAGGCCATTAACAAAGTTGATCCCGGATTTATCCGTACAGAAGCAGATGAGCTGACTTACAGCCTCCATATCCTGATCCGTTATGAACTGGAGAAGATGATTATGGAAGAAGACGTTGATTTAAAGAAACTGCCGGAAATCTGGGCTGATAAATACGAAGAATATTTAGGCATCCGTCCGGAACAGGTTTCAAAAGGAATTTTACAGGATATTCACTGGTCACTGGGGCTGTATGGATATTTTCCCTCCTATGCACTTGGGAATGCCTTTGGAGCCCAGCTTTATTTCCATATGAAAAAAGAAATGGATTTTGACCAACTTTTAAGAGATGGCAAGTTGGATGTGATCAAAGAGTATTTGCGAAGCCATATCCATCAGTACGGCAAGATGAAGACTAGCCGTGAGATATTAAAGGCGGCAACAGGAGAAGACTTTACTCCGGAATATTTCATCGATTACCTGAAAGAAAAGTATCGCAAAATTTATGGTTTATCATAATAATACATGCCTGCAGATAAGATATAATCAGGACACATACGTAAGATTTATAAGCGTATGAGAAAAGAGGTTGATTATGGGAAATATCAGAAAAAGTGCTATGGAACTCATTGGCAATACCCCTTTGCTGGAACTTTCTAATTATGAAAGGAAGCATGAGCTGGAAGCTGCTGTCATTGCAAAGCTGGAATATTTTAACCCGGCAGGCAGTGTGAAAGACAGGGCAGCGTTAGCCATGATTGAGGACGCAGAAAAAAGCGGCACAATTAAACCGGGTGCTACGATCATTGAACCTACTTCCGGGAATACTGGAATCGGAATTGCCAGTATTGCAGCCATGAAAGGCTACCGCGCAATCCTTACTATGCCCGAGACTATGAGCGTGGAAAGAAGGAATCTTTTAAAAGCGTATGGAGCTGAAATTGTGCTTACTGAAGGAACAAGAGGAATGAGAGGCGCAATTGAAAAAGCGGAAGAACTGCAAAAGGAGATAGCAGGTTCTGTTATCATGGGACAGTTTGATAATCCTGCCAATCCAAGAATACACCGTGAAACAACCGGACCTGAAATATGGGCTGATACTGATGGGAAAGTTGCTGTGTTTATTGCGGGAATTGGAACAGGTGGAACCATTACCGGTGTGGGAGAATTTTTAAAAGGCAAAAATCCAGATATCAGGATTATCGGGGTAGAACCGGCAGGATCACCCATACTTTCAGGCGGAAAGCCGGGCCCTCATGGAATACAGGGAATTGGAGCCGGTTTTGTTCCGACAGTACTCAACAGGGATATATACGATGAAATCATAACTGTAGAGAATAATGATGCATATGAAACCGGAAAAGAGATTGCTAAAACCGAAGGGATTCTTGTGGGTATATCCTCTGCGGCAGCTGTATGGGCTGCGAAAGAGGTTGCAAAACGGCCGGAATTCAAGGGGAAAAGAATTGTAGTACTTCTTCCAGATACAGGTGACCGGTATTTATCAACCCCGCTTTTTTCTTAGAGCATTGTTCTGATTTAAAATAGCCAGAGATTCTTAAGGGAATCACTGGCTTTTAAAAGTTATGATCATTCTTTTCGGATTTCTGAATAATAATAATTTATCTCAGCTCCAAAAAACAGGATGGAGATACAGCAGTACAGCCATAACATCAAAAGAACAATAGCAGTCAGGCTTCCGTACATGACCGAATAATTGCTAAAATTGCTAAAATAGATGGAGAAAGCAAAGGAAAAGCCAATCCACCCCAGGGTGGAAAAGACAGCACCTGGCAGCTGTCTGCTAAATTGCTGCTTTTTCACAGGTACATACGTATAAAGCATGGTAAAACATAAGGTCAGAATAAATAAAAGCATGGTTCGAAAGCTAATAGCATATCGCGTGATCTCCCCCAATATGGGAAAATGGCTGTTCATAAATGATTGTATTGAACTACCCAGCACGAGAAGTACAAGTGTCAGCAGACAGATGATGATGAATACAACCGTATAGCAGGCACAAATGATACGGGTCATTAAGTAACCCCGCTTTTTCTCTTGACCGAAAACCCGGTTTAAGCCCCGCTCTATGCTCAGCATGCCTCTGGAAGCAGACCAGATCGCAGCGATGGCAGTGACGGATAAAATTGCTGCGGGGGTTTTGGTATAAAGGTCCTCAATAACGGTAACGATGACGCTGTTGATTTCTAGGGTGCTTGGGATTATTGTGACCAAAAGTTGCAGTAAGTTTGCTTTTGTAATAGACGGGATAAACTGAATCATTGCCAATAACAGCATCATAAACGGAAAAGCAGCAATTATGATAAAAAATGAGGACTGTGCTGCATAAACAGTCATTTCATCTTTGGTGAATTTGTCATATATCTGCTTGCAACGCAATAGTAAACGAATCATAATGAACGCTTCCCTTCTTATCTCGTATAAGCATATTAACATGGTGAAAAGAAAAGATCAAGGGATTCCCTTTTGAGTGAAAAAAGAAAGAGAGGATAAAGGCGTGGAGCTTATTCCGGCAAAAACGATCGTAACAAAAACAAAGAATTCCAGTTGGTTTGGGATCGATTATAATATGAATATATACAGGGGATGCAGCCATGGTTGTATCTACTGTGACAGCCGCTCCGATTGTTATGGAATAGACCATTTTGATACGGTTCGCGTCAAAGAGGATGCGATGCGGATTATTCGGGATGATTTAAGACGTAAGGTTAAAACAGGAGTAGTAGGCACAGGGGCGATGAGTGATCCCTATAATCCTTTGGAAAAGGAACTGGAACTTACCAGACATGCTCTGGAACTAATCGATGCCTTTGGCTTTGGTGCAGCTATTGCTACAAAAAGCAGTCTGCTTTACAGGGATATTGACATACTGGAAAGTATAGCAGAACATTCCCCAGTACTGCTAAAGGTCACGGTCACAACAACTGACGATGCCCTGGCAGCTAAGATCGAACCCAGAGTTTCTAAACCGTCTGACAGGCTGTCCCTCATTGCAGCATTAAAGGATCATGGACTGTTTGCGGGAATTCTCCTCATGCCTGTGCTGCCATTTCTGGAGGATCATGAGGAGAATATACGCGCAATCATAAAGGGGGCGAAAGAAGCCGGTGCCGATTTCATCTATCCCGCGTTCGGTGTCACGCTGCGAAATAATCAAAGAGAATGGTATTACGACCGTTTAAGGGAGCTGTTTCCCGGAGAGCATATTGACCAGGAATATATGAAGCTCTACCAGAATAATTATCAATGTACAAGTCCAAGAGCACGGAAATTGTGGCAGATATTTTCTGATGAGTGCCAGCGAAACGGGATTCTTTATAAAATGCCGGATATCATCCACGCTTACAAGAAGAGATACCAGATAACCCAGCTTAGTCTTTTTGATTAAAACAAATCGTTTTGATTCCCGAAACTATCTACAAATTCCTTGGCTATGTTTGAGACATAGCCATTTTTTTTATAGACTGCAGTAATCTGGGTGATGGTATCGGGAGAATCAATCTCCTTAAAAATAAGGTTTTCCTGTCCCGTAATATCGCAGATGGATTCCGGTACCAACGCAATTCCAAGTCCGGCTTTCGCCCATTGAAGGCAGGTTCTCGCATCGTCATTCCGGCAGAATATATCCGGCGCTATGCCGCTGTTTTGAAAAGCGAGAGATATGATGGAATCAAATCTGCGATAATAAATCAGCGGTTTTCCTGTAAGTTCGGTGATGCTAATTTTATGATTTGAAAGCTCCGAAAAGTACTTTTGGATTCCCACAGCCATAATTGGTTCTTTCTTACCATATACGCATTCCAATCCTTCGGGATTAAATGGTGTTCGTATGATGGAGCATTCTACAAGTCCATTTTTCATTTTCTCAAGCAACTCATAGGTATTGCCTTCTGTCACTTCAAACCGGACCCCTGGATGGGCTGTCGTGAAGTGTTTTAAAAAATCCACAAGAACCGTTCCTGCTGAAGAGATGACCCCCAGTTTCAAAACGCCTCTGGCAGAAGAGGGGAAGTGCTTTAAATCTTCTGATACGGAATTCATCAGAGATAAGATATCTTTTGCTCTGAAATATAAATAGGTGCCTGCTTCTGTTAACTCCGTCTTTTTAGCGCCCCGCTCAAATAGTTTAACGCCTAATTCCGCCTCTAAAAGCATAATCTGCTTACTTAAAGGAGGCTGTGATATACCGAGTTTCTTAGCGGCAGCTGTAAAGCTGCCGGTTTCTGAAATGACTGTAAAATAATAAAGCTGTTTTGAATTAATCGGATTCATCTGGTACATCCTCTATTCATAAGATTTTAACTTTGTACTTGTATTATTATATCAAAATGGTATAATAACACAAGGTATTATTCTGAAAAAGTATTGATTACGGAGGAAAAGGAAAATGAGAAAGCTCCTTAAATATTTGAGTGAGTATAAAAGGGAAAGTATCATGGGGCCTTTGTTTAAACTTCTGGAGGCCAGCTTTGAACTTCTTGTGCCTCTGGTTATGGCCAGAGTCATTGATATAGGAATTAAGAACCACGATCTGTCTTATATTCTCTCTATGGGCGGAATACTGGTATTTTTAGGAGCTATAGGTCTTGTCTGTTCCATTACTGCCCAGTACTTTGCAGCAAAGGCAGCAGCAGGTTTTGGAACCTCAATTAGAAACGATTTATTTGCCCATATCAATAGTTTGTCCTATCAGGAAATTGATACCATAGGTACAGCGACTCTCATCACAAGAATGACCAGCGATGTGAATCAGGTTCAATCAGGAGTCAATTTATTTCTGCGGTTGTTTCTGCGATCTCCCTTTATAGTATTTGGTGCAATGATCATGGCATTCACCATAGATGTTAAGGCTGCACTTATATTTGCGGTCTCCATCCCTGTGCTTTCTGTTGTAGTATTTGGCATTATGATCTTTAGTATGCCATTATATAAGAAAGTTCAAAAACAGCTGGACCGGGTTCTTCTGACTGCGAGAGAGAATTTAGGCGGAGTGCGTGTGATCCGTGCCTTTAACCGCCAGAATGATGAAGTCCGCAGGTTTGATGACGAGAATGGCACGCTGGTAAGATTTCAGGTATTTGTAGGTAAGATTTCTGCACTGATGAATCCCCTTACTTATGTCATTATTAACCTTGCAATCATTATCCTGATTAACACCGGTGCAAATCGGGTTGAAGTGGGTATTATTACCCAGGGACAGGTGGTGGCTCTGGTCAATTACATGTCTCAGATACTGGTTGAACTGGTGAAACTTGCCAACTTAATTATCACCATATCAAAAGCACTTGCATGCGCCAACCGGATCAGTTCCGTATTTTCCATTGAACCTGGAATTAAACAGACAAACCAAAATGAAGTGAAAGAAGAAACCGATGTGCCCAAGTTGGAATTTGATCAAGTAAGTCTTTTTTATCAGGGTGCAAAAGCAGAATCACTGGCAGGAATTGGATTTCAGGTTATGAAAGGCGAGACCATTGGAATTATAGGCGGAACCGGTTCCGGTAAAACCACACTGGTGAATTTGATTCCAAGATTTTATGATGTTTCTCAGGGAAGCGTAAAAGTGGGAGGGATTAATGTCAAAGATTATCCGCTCAGCCAGCTGAGAAAGCTGGTTGGCATTGTTCCTCAAAGGGCGGTTCTTTTTAAAGGAAGTATCAGGGAAAATATGCAGTGGGGGAAAAGGGAAGCCTCTGACGAAGAGATCTACCGCGCGCTTCGTATCGCCCAGGCAAAGGAAATTGTGGATGAGAAGGGGGAAGGACTTGACTTTATTATAGAGGCAGGAGGAAAGAACTTATCCGGAGGACAGCGTCAGCGTCTGACCATCGCCAGAGCAATTGTAAAAGATCCCCAGATTCTTATCTTAGATGACAGTGCTTCCGCTTTGGATTTCGCCACGGATGCGCGTCTCCGTAAGGCGATTAAGGAAGAAACAAAAGATATGACTGTATTTCTGGTATCCCAGAGAGCTTCCACAATCAGGAATGCAGACCGCATTGTCGTTTTAGATGACGGACAGATGGCGGGCTGCGGAAAACATGGTGAACTAATAGAATCCTGCGAGGTTTACCGGGAGATCTGTCTTTCTCAGCTGTCTGAAAAGGAGGTGCAGTAATATGAATATTAACAAGCATAAATCCACGATTAAACGAATTTTAAACAAGATTGCAAAGTATAAGTGGAGTGTTATGGCTTCCCTATTCTGCGCATTTCTTACGGTAGTTTTCACTTTGTATGTTCCCATATTAATTGGACGGGCAATTGACTGTATTGTGGGTGCGGGAGAGGTAAACTTTAACGCCATGGGTATGATCCTCGTGCAAATTGCTGTTGTCATTTTCATTACTGCAGCAGCACAGTGGGTAATGAGCCATATCAACAATCAGGTCACCTACCGCGTAGTGAAGGATATCAGAACTCAGGCTTTTAATAAGCTGGAAAGTCTTCCTTTAAGGTATATAGATTCACATGCTCACGGAGATCTCATCAGCAGAATTATTGCAGATATTGATCAGTTTTCTGACGGTCTGCTGATGGGATTTACCCAGCTTTTTACAGGAGTTTTAACAATCATTGGAACCCTGTTTTTTATGTTTTTTATTAATCCGATCATTGCTGCTTTGGTTGTATTTGTTACACCGCTGTCCCTATTTGTGGCCAGTTTTATCGCCAAGAGAACTTACAGTATGTTCCGTATGCAGTCTCAGACCAGGGGAGAACTGACATCACTGGTAGAAGAGATGCTGGGGAATCAGAAAGTGGTGAAAGCCTTTGCCTATGAAGATGAGGCACAGAGAAAATTTGAAGTAATCAATGAGGACCTTCGCATATGGGGGTTAAAGGCGACATTTTTCTCCTCCATTACAAATCCGGCAACCCGGTTTGTAAACAGCCTTGTATATGCATGTGTAGGCATTGCAGGTGCATTTGCGGCAGTAAACGGTTTTCTGACAGTAGGACAGCTGTCGAGCTTTTTAAGTTATGCCAATCAGTATACAAAGCCGTTTAATGAGATTTCAGGAGTGGTAACAGAACTTCAAAACGCACTTGCTTCCGCTGCCAGGGTCTTTGAATTAATTGACGAAGAGGTAGAAGTAGAAGATGACAGCAATGCGATTGTACTGGATCATGCAAAAGGAGAGGTTGTACTGGAGCATGTTGATTTTTCCTATAATCCCAGTGTAACTCTCATTGAAGATATGAATCTTTATGCAGGGCAGGGAAAGAGGATCGCTATTGTAGGCCCTACAGGCTGCGGAAAAAGTACAGTAATTAACCTGCTCATGCGTTTTTATGACGTAAATGCCGGATCCATAAAGGTTGATGGTAACGATGTGCGGAACATAACCAGGAAAAGCTTAAGATCTGAATATGGAATGGTGCTGCAGGAAACCTGGCTGAAGACAGGTACAATAAGAGAGAATATCGCATACGGCAAACCGGATGCTTCTGAGGAAGTAATTATCACAGCTGCAAAAGAAGCGCATGCCCACAGCTTTATCTCACGAATGCCTCAGGGATACGATACAATCATATCAGAAGACGGAGGAAATCTATCTCAGGGTCAGAAACAACTTTTGTGTATTGCCAGAGTGATGCTGTGTCTACCGCCGATTCTCATTCTTGATGAAGCAACCTCCTCCATTGATACAAGAACTGAATTAAAGATACAAAAGGCGTTTGCAAAAATGATGGAAGGGCGTACCAGTTTTATCGTTGCCCATCGTCTTTCAACAATCAAGGAGGCAGATGTCATACTTGTCATGAGGGAAGGACATATTATTGAGCAGGGAACTCATGAGGATCTTCTTACTAAAAATGGTTTTTATGCTCAGCTTTATAACAGCCAGTTTGCGGTGTGATTTGGCAGGATAATTATTAATAAGGCACTGGAAAAATATGAATTTTGTATTTTTCCGGTACCTTTTCTTGTATTTTTGACATATTTCTTATAGAATAAGAGAGAAAGTACGATATTTATTAAGATGAAATTTTAGCAAGAGGGGAAAAGAAATGTTTGAAATTGCTATTTGTGATGATAGTATAGGCGACAGAGAGCGTTTGAAAGAACGAATTGGAAAGAACATGGCTGAAAGCGACAAGTTCCGCATACATGAATATGATTCGGGAATCAGCCTTTTGGCAGCGATAAAGAATATTAGATTTTCTATTATATTTCTTGATGTTCAGATGAATGAAATGAACGGGGAGGAAACTGCAATCAGGGTCCGCCAGCTGGACAATAATGTGATTCTGGTCTTTTATACGGGGTTCGCAGAACCTTCGCCGCGCAGTTTTGAGGTTCAGCCTTATCGGTATATTATGAAGAATATGACGGATGAGTTAATGGACCGGTACATAAGAGATTCTCTTGGCAAAATGATTGAATTGGGACAGGCACCCCTTCTTTCTGCAAATGTGAATCGGGAGAGGCTATTCCT
>JAQSYE010000029.1 GCA_029256305.1 Lacrimispora sp.
ATAAAGAACCTTTTCCCCATGCCTTCCCAGCCAGAATGCCAAACCTGGATATTTAATCGTTATATAATCATCAAAACGGTCTGGATCTTCCTGATTGCTGGAAAACATCTCATAATGGCCTGGAACGGTAAGCCCCGGCTTTATCGCTCCTGCCAGATCTACTGCCTCCTGATACGTCATATTCCCTATGATATTGGAGCGGTAGCGCACTCCATCTCTTCCGTTAATAGGAAGAAACATCACATCCATATCCCCAAAACTTCTTAATTTGCTGTACAGTCCTTCATAAATGCAGGTATCTCCAGAATGATACAGCCTGCATCCCATTCCTTCCAGCACAACTCCTGTGTATGGATATTGACCAGTAACCGGGTCCTGGTCCAGAAACTCATGGGCAGATGCAACCCCAGTCAGTTTTATCCCATCTTTCAGAATCAGGGTTTTCCCGTCATCCAGTCCCAGAAAGCGGCTCTCATCAATCTTAAGATCCTCACTGAGTACAGAGATCAGACTCTCAGGCACGAGAAACATGGCTTTTGGAGAATTGACAGAAAGACGATGCCAGACGTTCCGGTCTATATGGTCCAAATGGTCATGTGTCCCGATTATGTAATCTGCATTGGTTATTTCACCTGGATCAAGCAGTGGTACAATTCGCCTGTCAGGACGGTCTGAGAGAAATGCATCAATATAGAATGTGACAGTACCCAGCTTCACCGCATATCCAAGCTGCCCAAGCCACCAAAACGCCGCTTGTCCATCCCCTGGTACTGTCTCATTGATTTCAGTTATTAAGTCTTTCCCGCTTTTCGCGGTTTCCATATACTGCTGTTTCATATTAAATCCACCTTTCCGGTTTCATTTTATTTCCTACAGAATGTATCATACCATAGATTTTTCCAGTTGCAACCTTCCTGTTCCAGAAAATGCCGGGCTGCATTTAACAGCCCGGCAATACTATGTGCATGCTTAAGATAATTTTCAGGCTTCTTTACAAA
This sequence comes from Lacrimispora sp., assembly GCA_029256305.1. Lineage (GTDB taxonomy): Bacteria > Bacillota > Clostridia > Lachnospirales > Lachnospiraceae > Lacrimispora. The sequence continues at coordinate 999 of JAQSYE010000029.1, forward strand.
AGCTTTCGTCAGCATATTTTATAACTTTGCTATATTAATTGTTCGAAATACTTCTTCTCATTTTATCCTATGAATCATAGCTTTTCCCCGTGATGAAAAAAGCAGTTTTTTTAAGACTCATTTTTCCATTATCCTTATTATAGAAGGCAGTTCTGACGACAATCAAAGAAGAAATAATAAAAGGAGATGACATATGATAACATACAATAATCTTTACAACAATGGGAACATGGTTAAAATTAATGAACGTGGCTGTGTTAAGGTATTTGAGCATCAAAAAGACTTAAGCGTTGATTACACTTCTGCCATTGCTTCCTATTATGCTTCAAAGATGAATATCCGTAAAAGACAGGTTTTAATTGAGCTCAACGGTAATTCCTTCACCATCCAGGCTGGTGCCATGCAGTGGACCTCTGGTTCCGTTTCCATGACTTCCGGAATAAAAGGAGTGGGCGATTTTATTGGTAAGGCGCTGGCTTCCAAAGTGACAAAAGAATCATCAGCAAAACCGGAATTTAAGGGCAGCGGTCTTTTGATGCTGGAACCCATATACAAGCATATTCTTCTGGAAGAGGTTTCTGAATGGGGAAGCCTGGTATTAGAAGACGGATTATTCCTTGCCTGTGATTCCGAAATCAAACAGAATGTGGTTGCAAGAACCTCACTGTCCTCTGCCGTTGCCGGTAAGGAAGGTTTCTTCAATTTATGTCTGACCGGACAGGGGATTGCAGTACTGGAAAGCCCTGTACCCAGAGAAGAACTGATCGAGTTTGATTTAAAGGACGATGAAATTAAAATTGACGGAAACATGGCAATTGCCTGGTCCAATTCCTTAAAATTTACAGTAGAGCGTTCCTCCAAATCCCTAATTGGTTCCGCAGTATCTGGGGAAGGCCTTGTAAATGTTTACCGGGGAACCGGCAAGATTTTAATGGCACCTGTGGGTTAACAATCCCTGCCTTTTCTATTAGAAAAACGGACATGTCCAATAATCATTGGCATATCCGTTTTTTATATTTAAAATCTAAAAACATTTGAAAATAAATACGGAAATAATGTCTCACTATTTCTTAATAATTCTTAAATCAGCCTATATTGCCTTGTTATTGCATCAATAAGTGCTATAATTCACTTGATTAAATCAATCAAGGAGGCATCTGTCCATGAGTTCCATACAGCAGATATTAGTGGTGGATGATGACGCAGATATCCGGGAAGTAATCCGTATACAGCTGGAGAACAAAGGCTATCTCGTTTTAGAAGCCGCGAACGGAAACGATGCGGTAAATACAGTTAGAGAAAATCCTGATATCGATCTGGTTATACTGGATATTATGATGCCAGGTATATCCGGGATTGAGGCATGTGCGCAAATCAGAACATTCAATTCTGCTCCTGTATTATTTTTGACAGCAAAATCAAAAGAAACAGACAAAAACGATGCCTACCAAAACGGCGGGGATGATTATCTGGTGAAACCATTTTCCCAGGCAGAGCTTTTTATGAAAATCCAATCTCTCTTAAGGAGATACGTTGTCTACAAAGGGAAATCGGAATCTGCTATCAATCTTTCAGAAGTCCATGTTCAGGACGTCATCATTGATACTGTAAACCACTGGGTATACCGGGAAAATCAGAAAATAGAGCTGACCGATACCGAATATCTGGTTTTAATGTATCTGGTCAAAAACAAAGGAAGCGCCAAAGATGCTCAGGCGATCTACGAGGGGGTATGGAATGAAAAGTTTCTTCCTTCCTCTACCAATACAATTATGGTTCATATTTTAAAGCTAAGAAAGAAACTGGAACTGGATTTTAACAATCCATTAATTATCCGCACCGTCTGGGGGAAGGGATATCAGATTGATGAAGGGTAAAACGTTATCCTCACTGCGTTATAAGCAGATACTTGTACTTCTGTTTGGGGCATTCTTAAGCTTCGCTGTGTATCTGATTGTTGGAACCCTGGGAGATTACCTGGTTTCAAAAAAACACATGGATGTAGATTCGGTACAGAGTCGATTAAGCACTTATCAGAATTCCTTTGAAAATTACGTGCGAAAAAATAAGATATCTGTAAAAAATGTTAGAGCCATCTCAAAATGGGTCAAAAGTCACAAATATTTATATCTTACTATATATAATGGGGATGAAATTCTATACGAATCGGGATTTTGGAATGATTCCTACTCTTCCTATGAAACTGCAACAACAATTGTGGAAAGTTGCAACCAGCAGGAACGTGATATTGCCTTTTCAGACGGTACGTACTCCGTGTCCATCATCGATTCTTCACAGATTAAGTGGCTGGACGTGGTACTTTATTGTTCCTGGATTATGTTCTTTATTGTATTTTTTGTTATTATAATTCTTTATAACCGCCGAATCATTGACCGGATTGTTCTTTTGTCAAAAGAAGTTTCTTTAATTGAGCAGGGCAACTTAGAACAGCCGATTTTTCATAAAGGAAATGATGAAATTTCACTTTTGGCAAACAACGCAGACAATATGCGTCATTCCATTATCACGAGATATAAAAGTGAAAAAGAGGCATGGGAAGCAAACAGCGAGCTGATTACCTCCATGTCCCATGATATCCGCACTCCCTTAACTTCTTTAATCGGATATCTTGAGATTCTGGATTCCAAAGACTACCACTCAGAGGAGCAGTTGGAAAAATACATCAAAAACTGCAAAGAAAAATCCATTCAGCTAAAAGATTTATCTGATAAGCTGTTTCAGTACTTTCTTGTGTTCGGGAAGGATACCATACTGATGGATATGGAAACCTTTGATGCAAGAATTCTGCTTCAGCAGCTTTTAAGCGAGCACGTATTTAATTTAAACAGTCTTGGTTTTGAAGTACAGACTGAATTTATGGATGAACCATGCAGCATTGTAATTGATATCCAGTATTTAAAGCGTCTCTTTGATAATCTGTTTTCCAATGTGAGAAAATACGCCGGCCACGGTACACCTGTTGTGGTGAAAGGCGCCAGAGACGGAGACAATTTAATCATTAGCATTACCAATGAAATCCGCACTGACCTGGTCTTTCAGGAAAGCACCAATATCGGACTGAAAACATGTAAAAAAATTACCGAACAGATGGACGGGAGTTTTGAAATCATCACTATAGAGACACGTTTTACAGCCTGTGCCAATTTTCCCATAAAACCGGCAGGAAAGGAAACACTATGATGAATAATATTTTAGGATATCTGGAAGGTTCTGCTAAAGAATTTCCTCATAAGACAGCAATTATCGACCCGGAAACCAGCTGTACCTACGAAGAACTGTATCACCGTTCAAGAAGAATCGGCAGTTTCCTCTCAGAACATACTAATGCAGGAAAACCGATTGTGGTCTTCATGGATAAGTGCGTAGAAGCGCTAACCTCATTTATGGGGATCGTTTATGCCGGCTGTTTTTATACATTCATAAATCCGGACCAGCCCGCTGCACGAATCAGCCAGATTCTTACTGTATTAAAAACAGATTGCATCATTGCTCTTTCGGAGACAGATGAAAAGCTAAAAGAACTTTCATTTAATGGTACTATCTTTGACTACCATAAGCTTATCTCCGCCTCCATTAATACGGACCGATTAAACGCTGTCCGGGAAAAATCACTGGATATTCAACCATTGTATTGCAATTTTACTTCCGGTTCTACCGGAGTTCCAAAGGGTGTTTTAGTAAGCCACCGGTCTGTCATTGATTTTATGGAATATTTCCCAGACATGTTTCAGATTAAAGAGGATGATGTCATTGGCAATCAGGCGCCTCTGGATTTTGATGTATCGGTGAAAGACATCTATTCTGCCCTCAAAACCGGTGCTTCCATTGTTCTGATACCCAAAAAATATTTTTCTATTCCCACCATGCTTTTGGACTGCCTTTGCGATTATCAGGTAACCACACTGATCTGGGCCGTTTCCGCATTGTGCATGGTCACTCAGCTTAGAGGATTCACTTATAAAGTGCCAGAGCATGTAAATAAAGTTTTATTCAGCGGTGAGGCCATGCCGGCAAGCCATCTGGCTCTCTGGCAGAAGAACCTTCCCCATGCCAGGTTTGTAAATCTTTACGGCCCCACTGAAATCACTTGCAACTGTACGTATTATCCAGTTTTAAGAGTATTTGAGCCGGAAGAAAAAATTCCGATTGGGAAACCATTTCCCAATGAACGTGTATTTCTCCTGGGACCGGATGACAAGCAGATTTCATCCCAAGGGGAAGTTGGAGAAATTTGTGTGTCAGGAACCGCTCTTGCCCTTGGTTATTATAACAATCCGGAGCAGACAAAAAAGGCTTTCGTTCAGAATCCCTTAAATGATCTCTATCCTGAGACTATCTACCGAACCGGAGATCTTGCCTTTTATAACAGTCAGGGTGAACTTTGTTTCTCCGGACGCAGGGATTTTCAGATTAAGCACATGGGACACCGGATCGAACTGGAGGAGATTGAGCTGATCTTAAACAGTTATTCGGAAATCAGCCGGGCCTGTTGTGCTTTTGACTGTGGAAAAAACCGCCTTGCTGCTTTTTACTGCGGGGATTTAGATAAAAAGGAATTGCTAAAACGCATGCGGGAAACACTCCCAGCCTATATGATTCCCAGCCTGTGCATTCCCGTACTTCACATCCCCGTAACTGCAAACGGTAAGATGGACAGAAAAAAATTATTGGAGATGTGTCTATGAAACCAGATGTAAACGAATCAAAACTGAAGACTGCACTTGAAACATATAAAACACCATTTTATCTTTTTGACACAGATATCCTTACAGAAAGGATCATGGAGATACGTTCGGCACTTCCGCCGAAAACTCAAATTTGCTTTGCCATGAAAGCCAATCCTTTTTTAGTAAAGGACATGGAGAAACATGTGGATTATTTTGAGGTATGCTCTCCCGGAGAATTTCACATCTGTGAACGGGCCGGTATTGATGAGAAGCGGATCGTGATGTCAGGCGTGTATAAGAAACAGGAGGATATGGAGTACGCTATATCCAAATATGAAGACATTATATTTACCGTGGAATCTTTTGAGCACTGGAAAATCCTTACGTCCTGTGCTCTTAAAGAAAAAAGAAATATCCGGGTACTTTTACGCCTCACCAGCGGAAATCAGTTTGGAATGGATGAGTCGTCCATCCGCCGTATCATCTTAGAAGGACCCTATGAGTATGTGGAAATTATAGGTCTCCAGTATTTTTCCGGCACCCAGAAGAAATCGGGTGCAAAACTTGAGAGCGAATTTATGATGCTGGACCAGCTTTGTGCAGATTTACAAAATCAGTATCAGTTCACGGTACAAAAGCTGGAATACGGTCCCGGCCTTCCAGTATGTTATTTTGAAGGAGAAAAAGATGAGGAAGAGGCTATGCTTCTAGCCCTGTCAAAAGCCATTGAAAATCTAACCTTTCAGGGACTGGTCACACTGGAAATGGGGCGTTTTATCGCTGCATCCTGCGGTGTTTATGCAACCAGCGTGGTCGACTTAAAAACCAACAATGACCAGTCTTACTGCATCGTTGACGGAGGCATTCATCAGCTGAACTATTACGGCCAGATGCTTGCTATGAAAAAACCCTTTATCACTCATTACGGCAAACAAGAGGGAGATGTGAGGGATTGGACCGTCTGTGGTTCTCTCTGCACTTCCAGTGATGTGCTGGTAAGACAGTATCCGTTTAAAGCCTTAGAACAGGGCGACCAGCTGGTCTTTCAGAATACAGGAGCTTACTCCGCCACGGAAGGGATGGCAATGTTTTTAAGCCGCGATCTTCCTTTGATACTTCTTTATTCAGAAAATGAGCAGTTCCGGACTGCAAGACCTTCTCTTGCAACCGACCAGTTTAATTTTTTTCATTCAGAAAGGGGATAAATATATGAACGAATTATTAGAGATTTTAAATGAAATTAACCCGGGGATTGATTATGAGACGGAAACAAGGCTGATCGACGACGCCCTTTTAGATTCCTTTTCCATTCTCTCACTGATTCCTGAACTGGAGGATGCCTTTGGCATTACCATTACTCCGGCTGATATGATTCCTGTTAACTTTAATTCAGCAAATGCCATATGGAGCATGATTAACCAGCTGAAAGAGGAATAATTTATGACCTATACTTCTATCCTTTACCTGTTGATCTTCCTTCCCGGTGTCATGCTTTTTTATCAGCTGGTACCGGTGCGCCATCGGTATAAAGTTTTACTGGCCGCCAGCTGGCTGTTTTTTCTCTCACTCAGCGGAAAACTGATTGTATACCTGCTATTGTCCACACTTTCCGTTCATCATATCGGACTGTGGCTTTCTTCCTGTAAGAAGAGTCTGGATTTAACAGGAGCGTCTGTGGAAGAGAAAAAATCTCTAAAAGCGGCCTATGCCGCCAAAAAGCGGAGAATCCTGTGGTTTGGTCTGGGAATTCAGCTTGGCATGCTGATTGTACTGAAATATTCCGGATTTTTCAGCGATAATATGAATCATTTATTGAAGGCAGTCTCCTATCCCAACCTGTTGCCTGGGATGAAATTTGCTCTTCCTATTGGAATATCCTTTTACACCTTACAAGCTGTTTCATACCTGGTAGACGTTTATTATGAAAAAATTCCGGCTGACGACCATCTGGGCAGGCTGGCTCTTTATCTGACCTTCTTTCCTATCTTAATGGAAGGACCCATATGCCGCTATGCTCAGACAGCCAACGCACTGACTGAAGGAAAACCTCTGGAGTACAAAAATGTAACCTACGGGTTTCAGCGAGTTCTATGGGGACTATTTAAAAAACTCATCATTGCAGACCGGCTGAATCTGCTTGTGGAGACAGTCTTTGGATCTTATAAGCAATACGGAGGCATCGTGGTAATTGTCGGTGCCATCCTCTATACATTTCAGCTTTACGCCGATTTTTCCGGCTGTATTGACATGACTATCGGAACCGGGGAAGTCTTTGGAATCACCATTCCGGAAAACTTCCGGCAGCCGTTTTTTTCCAAAAGCCCTTCCGAATTCTGGAGGCGCTGGCATATTACACTTGGTACATGGCTGAAAGACTATATCTTTTATCCCATATCCTTAACTGGTCCGGTGAAGAAATTCGGTAAAAAAGCCAGAACAAAATTAGGAAAGCATGTAGGGCAGGTAGTTGCTTCATCTCCTGCACTTTTTGGAGTATGGATCTGCAACGGATTCTGGCATGGAAATGGCTGGCATTATCTGTTTTTCGGCATGTATTACTTTGTCCTGATTATGCTGGAAAATCTTACAGAACCTTATGTTATAAAAACAGCTGAAGCATTTAAAATCAACCGAAACAACCTGATATACCGGATCTTCCAGTCTGTGAAGCTTCTTATCATCGTCTTCACAGGCGAATTGTTTTTCCGGGCGGATACTTTAACTGCAGGTTTTTCCATGTTCAGCTCCATATTTACTGGCTTTAACCTCAAGGCACTGAAAGATGGCTCTCTGTTACATCTGGGGCTTACTATTCCTGATTATGTAGCTGTTTTCTTCGGTTTTCTGGCAGTACTGGCAGTTGGCATCATACACGAACGTGGAATTTCCATAAGAGAAAGAATGTCCGGCTTGAAACTTCCGGTACGATGGACTCTGTATTATGGAGCGATTCTACTTGTAATCGTCCTCGGTGCATACGGCGACGGATATTTACCGGTAAAACTTATCTATGCCGGATTTTAAGAGGTGACGGAATGCATGCAGGAAACAAACTAAGAACATTATCCTTTATTACCGGACTCATCATACTTTTATATATCATGTCCTTACTGTTCCTACCTGCAAACACCGGGGCAGAAGGACTATACAAAAAAGCCGGGGGAATCTATAAAGAACCAAAAAACACCATCGGCTACTTATCCATTGGAGACAGTGAAAGTACCACCAGTATCTCTCCCATGGAAATCTGGAATGCCTACGGGTATACAGGATTTAACTGCGGTGTACCCGGCCAGAGACTCCAGGATACCTATTACCTTTTAGAGAAGGTATTAAATAAACAATCTCCAAAAGTAGTGTTGCTGGAGACCAACGCCTGTTTCCGGGATTTTAAATACATCAATGCCCTGGAAACAACAATTGATGAAAAAACAAAAAAGCTATTTCCCATTTACCAGTATCATAACAACTGGAGGTATTTTCATTTCTATATGCTGAAAAATATCAGCACCGGAGTAGCAGACAAACCATCGCCTGTATACAAAGGTTATCAGTATAATGTTATCAACAAACCTTATATCGGAGGTCCTTACACAGCAGAGACTGATGAGGTTGGGGAGATACAGGATCAACCCCAACTGTATCTGGAAAAAATAAATGCGCTGTGCAAGGAAAAAGGGATCAAACTGATCTTATACAGCTCGCCTTCTCCCAAAAACTGGACTTATGCTAAGCACAATGCAGTCAAACAGTTTGCGGATAAGCACAATCTTGATTATATGGATCTTAACCTGGCTTTGGATCAGTTATCCATTGACTGGACCACTGATACCAGAGACAGTGGCGATCATATCAACTATTACGGAGCAAAAAAAGTATCTGCATATATGGGCAGTTACTTATCCGGTTTAAATCTCCTGACAGATCACCGCCAGGATCCCCGGTTTGCTCCCTGGAATAATGAGTTTAAGACCTATGAGACACAGACCAGACAAATTTCTAAGTAAGAACCGGTCCTGCATGCGAAAACGCTGCAGGACCTTTTCCTTATCCTATTCCTGTCTGTAGTAAGTAAGAAAATCGCTAAGCCTGCAGCAGGCAGATTTTAACTGTTCCATTTCCGGTAAATAGACCACCCGGAAGTGATCTGGCTTCTCCCAGTGAAAACCGCCGCCGTGGGTAAGAAGAATCTTTTTTTCTCTTAAAAAATCCAGAACAAACTTCTCATCATTATGAATCCCAAACCGCTTCGTATCGATCTTAGGAAATACATAGAAGGCAGCTTTCGGTTTGGTTGCTGAAATTCCCGGGATCTGGTTTAATGCCTCATATATGTACTCTCTCTGCTCATAAATACGGCCTCCGGGGACCAGAAGTTGCTTTGTCTCCTCTTCCATTTCAAGGGCAGTTCCTATTACGGACTGAGCGGGCACATTGGAACACAGTCTCATGGAAGAAAGCAGATTGATCCCCTCCACATACCCTCTGGCAAAGGACTTATCCCCGCAAAGACTCATCCAGCCGCAACGGTATCCTGCAATTAAATGAGACTTGGACAACCCATTAAATGTAATCGTCAATAGGTCCGGAGCAAGAGATGCAATGGAAGTATGCGTCAGGCCGTCAAGCACCAGCCTGTCATAGATCTCATCTGCAAAAATAATGAGACCGTTTTCCCGGCAGAGCGTAACGATTTCTTCCAACAGCTCTTTGGAATAGAGCGTTCCAGTTGGATTATTGGGATTAATAACAACAATTCCCTTGGTCCTCTCTGTGATCTTACTTTTAATATCATTGATATCCGGATACCAATCTGCGGTTTCATCACAGATGTAATGAACTGCCTTACCTCCCGCCAAAGTCACAGAAGCGGTCCACAGCGGATAATCCGGAGAGGGAACCAGAATTTCATCACCGGAATCCAAAAGTCCCTGCATGGACAGCGTAATTAGTTCACTGACTCCGTTTCCTGTATAGACATCATCCGTTCCTACCTCATAAATTCCTTTTTTCCGGCAATACTTCACAATTGCTTCTCTTGCAGATAATAAGCCTCTGGAATCCGAGTAGCCTTCTGTATTGACTAAATTATCATTCATTTTCTTTAAAAGTTCTTCCGGTGCGCGAAAGCCAAATGGAGCCGGATTGCCAATATTCAACTTTAATATTTCAACTCCCTGGGCGATCATTCGGTTTGCTTCGTCCATAACCGGTCCCCTGATGTCATAACACACATAATCCAGTTTTTTTGATTTTTCAAATTTTCTCATAATACTTTCCCTCTTTCCCTAATTTTGCATAAAAAAAGCCCCAAGCGTTAATACGCTTAGGGCGAATATACAATCCGTGTTACCACCTAAATTCAGAGAATTCTCTGCACTCCATACGGTACTGACATACCGTGTCCCTGTAACGTGGGAATTCGTTGAAGCCTACTAGGGAATCTTCCCGTTGGGTTCAAAGCTCCGAGACTGCTTCCATATACTTCAATAAAGGTTCACACCAGCCACCTTCTCTCTGAAATTCTCCGTATATGTACTATTCCTCTTCATCGCCTTTTCACTATTTCCGAAATAATAACACAGCAGAATGGAATTGTCAATAGTATTTCTCAGTCCCTGTCATCCTCTTTGCAATAACCAATACATTCCTCAAGCCAGGCTATGATATTCTCCTGCCGCATTATTGCACCGCGAAGCACAAGAAAATCTCCAAACCTGTCTGAGTCACGAGGCGGAACCTCGGAGTATTGTTCATACTTCTTTTTTAATGTATTTAGTCGCTTATGATGCTGCAGATGCTGACTTTCCAAAAGGCGGATCCTCGTTTCCACATTCAGATTACCCGAAAAGTACATCCGGAGGCGAAATATATCTTTGGGTGTCTTCTGCATTTTTTCATCTTTGTTAAGCCACTTTTTAAAATCTTTATAGCCTTCTTCCGTAATGGTATAACGTTTTGCTTCCAGAATCTCTCCGCTTATCTCAATGTCGTAATTGACAAGTCCTTCTTCATTTAACTTTTTCAGTTCCGGATAAATCTGGCTATGATTGGCATACCAGAATTCTGCCAGCTCACTATTAAATTCCTTGGCAATTTCATAACCGGTCATTGGATGACGGCATAATAGCCCTAATATGGCATATTTCAAACTTCTCATTTGATTTTCCCCGATTTTTCTTAATTTCTTGTTATAACTATAACAAATATGGTAAATATGTCAATATAACAGTATTATGTAAAATATAATTATATTATACATGTTTGTATTGACATGTTTTATTGATCATGGTATAAACATTGTTATAATAATAACGATTAGGAGGAGTTGCATGAATTACAACAAGAAAAGATGGTTGATCCTTACCGCCAGCTGCTTCATTAACCTGTGCATCGGTTCTTTATATGCATGGAGTGTTCTTTCTGTACCAATGGCAGAATATTTAAGTCAGATAACAGGGGCTACACTGACTGCCAGAGATTTATCCATTGTATTTGTAATTGCCAACGCAGTAGGCCCAATTACCATGATAACCGGAGGTACCATTAACGACACCCTGGGGCCAAAATTAGCAGTCTTAATTGGAGGTGTCATGTTCGGCGGCGGTATGTTCCTGTCAGGCTATGCCAATAGCGTAAACTTTTTAATTGGAACTTACAGCATTTTACTGGGGTTAGGTCTTGGAATGGTATACGGTGCGACCATCAGCACATCCATTAAGTTCTTCCCAGACAAGAGAGGTCTTGTAGGCGGCCTTACCACAGCAACTTTTGGAATTAGTTCCGTCATTATTCCACCCATTGCAGCCATGATTATCTCAACAACAGGCGTCACTTCCGCATTTAAAATAATTGGTGCTGTTTTTACAATTATAATCTGTTTAAGCGCTATGTTTATGGAGAAATGCCCTGCAGATTTCGTTCCGGAAGGATATACACCGCCTTCTGCCGGTAAACAGGCTGCCATCAATAAAAACTGGAAAGAGATGTTAAAAACACCTGTTTTCTACATCATGATTGTTCTGCTCACCTGCGGTGCATTCGCTGCCCTGATGTTTATTCCTATGGCTTCCCCTCTGGCTCAGAACATTGTGGGTATGTCTGTTGTTTCTGCAACGGCTGCCGTTTCTACTCTGGCCTTATTCAATGTGCTGGGCAGAATCCTTGCTGGATCTGTCTCAGACAAAATCGGACGTATCAACACCCTGGCTCTTGCCTGTGTGCTGTCTGTGATCGGTCTGATCATGCTTTATTTCTGCAATAAGGGAGATGTGGTTTTATTCTATATTGCCATCTCAGTTATTGGACTTTGTTTCGGAGCTTTCATGGGTGTATTCCCAGGCTTTACTGCCGATCAGTTCGGACCAAAAAACAACAGCGTCAATTACGGAATCATGTTTATCGGATTCGCTCTGGCAGGTACTGTAGGACCGATCATTTTAAACAAGATCTTTGCTGCTACCGGAAGCTATAAAAATGCATTCCTGACAGCCCTTTTCATCTCTTTGATCGGACTTGCGCTCACATTTTTCTATAGAAGTGTTAATAAATCAAAAGCCAGCTAATCATGAGAAACCAGATAGAAACGCGCGTCCTGCCAGGCCAATTTGCCTGGTAAGACGCGCGTTTTATTTTCCATCATCACTGCACTCCCTCTACCTCTTTCGGAAACACAATACCGGCCATTCTTCTTGCTTCTGTTTGAATTTTGCTTACGCACAAACTGTGATCTAAGTAACGATAGCAGGTCTTCAAATCTCCGGAAAGAATCATTTTTTCAAACTCCAGGAATTCACTAATCATTCGATGACTGTCTAAGTGATTCACTACCGTCTCTTCCAATCCGTCATTTAGAACCATACGGACTCCCTCACAGACATTAGCCGGACTGTTCTGTATCAGATAACCTTTGTCCCCCTGAATGATACAGGAATTTGGTGCACTGCAGTCCTTTGCTCCGGTCAGGCTGCAAAGAAAGCTTCCATAATCCAGTAAAAGCACCCCTGAAGTATCAATTCCTCTTTCTATATTAGCAAAATAATGAACCGATTCCGGCATTCCAAAAAGTCCCGCAGTATAATGGATATTATAGATATTTATATCCATCAGCGCACCTCCTGCACACGCAGGATCGAAGGCCGGAAGCACCTCCCCGTTCTTAAAGCGGTCATAACGTCTGGAATACTGGGAATAGCTGCACTGGACAAGTCTGATGCTGCCAAGAGAAGGGATCAGTTCCTTTACGCTCCTGTAATCCGGCTGGTAAAGAGTCGTTACGGCCTCAAACAGAAATAAATGTCTCTCTCTGGCTGTCCGACTTAAAACCATAGCCTGTTCGATAGTCGGAGTAAATGGTTTTTCCACAATTACATTCTTTCCTGCCATCAGTGCCCGGTACGCATAGGAAAAATGAAGATGGTTGGGCAGTCCAATATATACTGTATCCGTTTCACTCCTTAAAAAGTCCTCGTAATCGGTAAAAACCTGACCGATTAAATACTCCTTTGCCAGCGTGGTAGCTTCGGCTTCGCTTCTTTTTGTGCAGCAGATAGACGAAATCGTGGTATGTTTCAGATGATGGGCAATGGAAAGAAACTCCTTTGCGATGATTCCTGAACCAACAATTCCAAGTTTCATAGACCATTCTCCTCCTTTTGTAACGATCCGAATCAAACTAATTTACTTAGCTCACCGGTGACAGAATCAATTACCAGTCCATAGACCCGGATCTCTTCCGGAATCAACGGGTGGTTTCGTATCAGTTCCACTGATTTTTTAATGGATTGATCTAAATCCTTAAATCCACCCAGCCATGACTCAAAATCGATTCCATAATATTTGATTAAATCAATATCCTTCTGTCTGATTCCCCGTTCCTTCATCAACTCTATCATTTTACTGCTGTCCGTATACCTCGCCCCGCAGTCTGTATGCCCAATCACTAAAATCTCCCTGACATCCAGCTCATAGATTCCGATTAACAGGCTTCTCATAACACTTCCAAACGGGTGGGAAATGACCCCACCGGCATTTTTAATTATTTTTGCATCTCCATTTTTAAACCCAAGTGCAGCCGGAAGCAGTTCTGTCAGCCTTGTATCCATGCAGGACACAATGGCAGTTTTCTTTTCCGGATATTTATTTGTAATAAATTTTTCGTAGCTTTTGTTCTTAACAAATTCTTTGTTGAATTTCAGTATCTCTTCTAACATGTTCTGTCTTTCTCCTTGTATGAATCACGTATCATTGGTGCGAAATACTCTCCAGATCACTCCTGTTCCAGGAACAAAGATATTGGGATCGCCCTCAATATTTAAGCCCATATCAACGATATACATGGCTTCGTCGGGGCCGAACAGCAGGTGGCTTGGTCTCTCAAATCCGCCTCCCTTGGAAAGCGACGCCGGAAATCCGCTCATGTTGATGGCGAAGGTGCTGATGGTTCTTGCCCTCATATCAATTTTTGAAATACGGTGACCAGAACCGGCATAGGACACGCCGTCTCCCACTGCAGTTTTTATGGTACTGCCATACTCCGCCATATAAACGTCTCCGTAAGGACCGAACTTCTGATCGTAATTAAAATCAAAGCTCATCAGAGTTGAATTGGGTGGGAATGTAATATAGGGTCTTGGCGGAATGTTGGGCTGATTTTTTAATAATAACGATGGCTGATAGCCGCCTGTAGGTGTGAATCTTGGAGAATTGACAGTTTCTCCTCCTGAATAATCCGGCCAGCCATACCAAAGATCCGGGGTTATGTAATAGAAATCATCGGTTGCATTCTCAATGGGCCTGCTGCCTACCGGATTAAATCCGTTATTTACCGCATACAACTGGCCGCTGTTATTAAACTTCAAAAAAATGGGGTTTCGAAATCCCCATGCGACCTGTTCCAAACTGGAACCATCAAGGTTTGCCCGTAAGATACTTCCGGAAGCTTTGATATATTTTTTTCTTATTTCGAACTCAATATTTGGAATTCCATAGGGAGAAAAAGCCCCTGTAAATGCAGGATCATCGGTCACTGCTTCCGTAAGAATATTATCCGTTGTAAAATTCTGACCGTTTAGTATGACATAATCCCCGGTGTAATCACATAGCAATGGAGAAACCGGTACCCACTCGTTATCATTTCCGACAACTCCGCTGTTGGTAACGGTTCCCTGTCCAAAGTAGATCTTATAGTCCGGCGAAAACGCAACCGGACCATTGTAATGATCACCGTTGCTTGGCAGACCCATAATAATATCCTGTCTTGTACCATCCTTAAATATTCTGGTAACAAAACCTCTGTGTGATACATAAAGAACTCCATTTAAATAATTAATGCCAGAAATGGGGACAACAAAATTTTCCGCTATTAATTCAATTTCGCCTTTCACCAATTTTAAAACCTGGGGATTACCCGTAGACAGACCAGAGTCAGCAATATAAAGATTTCCATCCTCATCAAAAACAATGCCTGCCGGTGAATTGAGATTTTTTAAAAAGACATCTATTACATACCCTTTTACAATATAAATATCAGCAGAGTTTAAATACCGCTGAGGAGCGGGATTGTCGTCATTACAAGAGTGAATCCTTCTCCCGTTATTATCACGAAACATTCACTTCACCTGGTATTTTTTACTATTATATTCATCAAACCGAAAAATATCAATCCTGTTTGGATGCATCTGCTTTCAGTAATGCCAGATATGCTTCGTATCCTTCCGCTTTCATCTGCTCTTTTGGAATAAATCTTAGAGCTGCACTGTTAATGCAATAGCGCAGTCCACCCATTTCCTTGGGCCCGTCTGTAAAAACATGACCCAGATGAGCATCGCCAAGGCTGCTTCGTACTTCTGTGCGATGTCTGCCAAGGCTATTATCATCAAGCTCCTGGATCAGTTCCTTTGTCAAAGGTCTGGAAAAGCTTGGCCAGCCGCAGCCCGATTCAAATTTATCGCAGGATAAGAAAAGGGGCTCTTTCGTTGTTACGTCAACATAGATTCCCTCTCTGAATTCATCAAAGTATTCATTCTTAAAAGGAGCTTCTGTTGCACTGTTCTGCGTCACCTGATACTGAATTTCCGTGAGTTCACTTTGCAGCTCCTCCTTGGATTTTGACGGAAACTTTTTGCTTTTATCCACTGCAGACTTTGCCTTTTCAAATTTATCCCCGGATATATGGCAGTAACCCCCCGGATTCTTATCCAGATACTTCTGGTGGTACTCTTCCGCTTTATAATAGTTAATAAGAGGTACCCGCTCAATGGCAATCTTTTCTTTATAATTCTTTTGAAGTTCTTCCACTGACTTTTCAATTACCGGCTTATCTCCTTCATCGGTATAATAAATACCAGTTCTGTACTGTGTGCCGGTATCACCGCCCTGACGGTTTACGCTGACCGGATTGATGACATCGTAATAAAGCCCCAGAATATAGGGAAGTCCTATGACGGAATCCTCGTATTCCACTTTAACGGTTTCGGCATGTCCGGTATTGCTATGACATACTTCTTCGTAGGTGGGATTTGTAGTTGTTCCGTTGGCATATCCCACTTGTGTACTTAAAATCCCTGGAATATTCTCCAAATATTTTTCTGTTCCCCAAAAACAGCCGCCTGCTAAATAAATCTCTTTTTTCATCTTGTCACCTTTCTGTATTCTTAGAATCAAATAAATGATACTGCTCCATCAGTTCCAGACTGGACTGCAGAATCTGCGCCGTCATTCCCCAGATCACCCAGCTTTCATACCGGTAAAACAAAATATCCCTGGTTCCTTTTGTCCACGAATATTGATTCCCTCCTGGAATCCATTCATAAGGAAAATCTTCCGGAGGCTCTGTGACCAGCGTGCTTTTAAATGTCTCCGGCGTCATGTTCCTTAAACACTCCAGGGGCACCTTTATGATTTCCTCCACCTCATCGGTACTGAAGGTGTCTTTGTAGCCTTTTAGTTCGCCGATAAACGAATGAATGATCAGCCGAAAGGGAGAAATATAAATATCTCCCGGTCCAAATACCTCAATCTGTCCGGAAGTGACGTTTAATTCTTCCATAGTTTCTCTGACTGCACATTTTTTAAGGGTTTCACCCGGTTCCAGCTTACCTCCTGGAAAACAAATTTCCCCCGGCTGATGCTTTAATTTGCTGGAACGTTTTTCAAACAACAGATACTTTGTTTCGTCAATCGTAAGAACTGGTATTAAAACCGCATACTTCCTGTATTTTTCTTCCTCAATCATACCAGGTTTTCTGCTGGAAAATGTCTGCCTGTCCAAAACGGCCACCTCCTTTTTGCTATCAGCAATTATAGCATCTTTTCATGCGTCTCACAATATTAGGAATCGATTCGGACGAATAGTTTTTATCCGACAAGCATAGGATACAGTAATTTAATAATCATGGAGCAACCCATATGACCTCGAAAGAATCTTATATACAATGCTCACTCCAGTATCATCTCTTCTGGATCCGGATATTAAAGGAGCATGCCATATTTATTGAGGCTACTATGCCCCCGCCCGGAAAAGAATATGCAGATCAGGCAGATACATACAAACAGCAATACGATCAGCTGTTAGAAGTAACCATAAAGCTGTCAAACGGAGTCATTCCTTTAAGTGTTCTTGAATCCGGCCAGTTTTATACCCAGTATACGGAAGAAGCAGAGCGGCTGGCACAGCTTAGCACCGGGATCACAATTAATTCACAGCTGACCCGTATGACCTATGACATTGAACCCTGCAGCGCTGACTATACCGCAACCAATAAAAATGAACAGGATGTTTTCATGCTGAATCAGAATCTTCTAAACCTGACCACTTCCTTCGTCCAGTTTCAGGCAGATCTCTTAAATAAACGAGTATCCTGCGGTCTTTTCACCATGATGTATACAGCCGACATCTTACATATTCTCTTAGAAGCCAAACGATACCTTGAGATTCTAAAACGGCTCCAAAACCGGGACGATACCCTCCTGTCTGATTATAAATCATTCTGGACACAAAACATGGCTGATCATGCAAAAGTAATGCGGGGACAGTTTGACCCCACAGAAACTGCATATTTTAATGCCGCCAACCAGTTTTCCAATACCTTTGATTTGCTCAGCAAAGCTGAAATGCATTCGGAAACATTCCCCCCTGACAGGGAAATTCTTTCCGATGCCATTGCAATCAGTGATTTTAAGTCAGATTCCACAAATGGACTTATCACCTGTAAAATTCAGGCCATTATGCTTTCGCTCTATACCGATCACCTTTTGAGGGAAGCAAATCATTTTATCTATCTTATGTACATCGGGAGCTGAATAAATCCATCAAAAAATGCGTCTTGATTTCAAGGCGCATTTTTTGTTCGTGTGAGGTTTTAATTCTTTTTCGCCTATGGAAAATATTTTTCTGCAATCTTTTGTGCTGTTCTTACTGCAAGAGCCTGGGTGGTAAGGGTGGGATTTGGACCGCCCAGACCGTTGCACAAGACACTGTTATCTGCGATAAACAGGCGCTTTACCTGATTCGCCTCACAATTGGTATCTGTAACAAACCCAATCCTCATGGTACTCATAATGTGGGCACAGACATCCGGCGGCCAATTCGCCCGGCTGACGGTCTTTGCTCCTGCTTTCTTTAACAGCTCAGCGGCAAGTCCAACCAGTTGATCTCTTCTCTCCCTGTCATCATCACTGATCTCATAATTGATAATCGGAATATAGCCATTCTCATCCATGCGCACCGGATCCAGTGTCACCCCGTTTTTCTGACTTACATCGTCGTCAGAAAACACCACAATGCTAAGAGTTTTGTCATAATTGCGCATAAATTCTTTTAACAGTTCTCCTGCAATGATACCTTCTCTGTCCCATGGTTCCTCTTCATTGGTCTGATTCTGGAAGTAGTACCCCTTCTGGCTTGTTCCGTATATCATGGTGGCATAGATTCCGGGACTGGTTCCAAACGGTTCAAAAGCTCCAAGTCCGGGATAATCCATTCTGGCAGCCGAATTCTGTCCTACATAAGGCTTCACATCTGACATTCCCAAAATGTTCATCAGATCCTTTTCTTCGAAAATACCAGATACGCAGTCAATCATATGAGTGGTCAATCCTTTCCCCACCCACTCATTTTCAGGAAGACCGGAATTTAACCAGAGTCTGGGAGATTCAATGGAACCGGCAGACAAAACAATTACTTTCGCCTTCAGCTCCCTGATTTCCCCAGTCCAGGTATTTCTCACCGTTACGCTATCTGCATACAGTCCTTCTTCATTATTTTGACCGGTATGTATGGCAGTCACAAATGAGTTTGGCATAATATCCACATTTCCCGTAGCCAGAGCATATGGAATATAACTGACCAGCGTAGAACGCTTTGCAACACTTCCCACATTGGGACCGATGCTGCACCCATTTACACAGTGGCCGCGAAGGGTACAGCCGACCGCCTGATTATTTCCCAAATCAAAATCCGGATTATTTAACATGGGATTGATGCCAAGAATACCGTTTGGCTGAAGGCGGTAACCTGGCTGCGTCAAATTTATTTCATTGGTATAAGCAAATCCCATCTTTCTGGCACCGTAGAAAAAAAGATCTTCTTTGGACGTTGCCGTGGCTTCGCGGACTGGAAGCGTCTGTTCCACCTCTTCATAATAGGGGATCATCTCCTCGTAACTGATCGGCCAGTCACGTTCAAATGCCCCAGGGTAAGCGCGAGGGCAATTGGCAAAATACAAAAGCGTGGTTCCGCCCACTCCTGCGCTCTGCCAGACAAATCCCCCCTTCTGTAGAATTCTCTGCCACGGACTTATACTTCTGTCAGCAGGACCCCATCTGAATTTCCCTGTAACGGCATCATTCATGTCATCTTCTAAATCCGTAAAAGTGCTTTTCAGTAGATGTATATCCAGATCATCGTTGCTTGAGCTTTCCTGCGCACCTGCATTGGTATTGGGTTCCGGCTATTTACGGTTCCCATACCAAGGCCCTGCCTCAAGGATCAGCACTTTTAATCCCTTTTCTCCAAGTTCTTTCGCTGCAACCGCACCTCCGCCGCCTGCACCAATCACAATTACATCTGCATCAAATCCGTTATCCATACGCACCTCCAATCAATATCCAATCTCACTTTTTCTTTGCAAAATCAAAGGCTCCTGCCACCCGGTATCCATTAGAGGGTCCCGGATATCCCACCTGTCCCCAGCTGATTGGCTGGTATTCCAGCATACGTTTATCCGGAGGCATAAATCTTGTGGAACCATAGCCAGACCACTCGGAATAATATCCCATCATAGTGAACCGGTTTAATGCCGGGAGCAAAGGTACGACATCTCCCTGCATCGTGGTAAGACCTGCCGGAATATAAATGATGCCATCGGGGCTGGTGATCCGGTCAACGACCTTTAGCCGGTCTTCCTGGGATAATTTAGCAAAATAAAGCCCTCCCGTATCTCCCGGCAAATCCGGATTCCCTCCCTTTTCCATCAGGTACTGTTTTGCAGCTATATTTAATATTTCTGCTACTGCAACCGCTAACGGTGTCGCATGTCCGTCAAAAGACATGATTAAATATTCTGCCGTATAGGACTCCAGCGCTCCGTAAAACTGAATCCTTCCATATCGCTCTGCCAGATCGGGGGAATGGGGCACCATGGTGTCTGCGTAGGCCTTAAATGTATTAACCACATAATCATACACTGAATTTTCATCCCATAATCCATCCTTTAAATTATCCCTGTTCTCTTCCAATGTTTCACCTGATTCCTTCTGAAAATGCATGTTCATAAAATACTATGAATATCAATGAAAAAGTATCACCTTTAATTCCAACCTTTTTTGTCGCAAAAAAACCGGCATATGCCGGTTTTCATTGTCTGCTTGCAGCTTATCTTGCTGGTTTATTCTGTGAAACAAAAATACTGCCGATAATAATAGCAACACCAACAATTTGAATAAAGCTGATGCTCTGTCCCAGTACAACATAGCCTAAAAGAAAGGCGGTTAAGGGATTCACTGGACTTAAAAGAGATACCTGGACCGGTGATAAGATCTCAATTCCCCGGAACCACAGATAGTAGGCGAGTCCGGTATTAACAACACCAAGTATGACAAGGCCTGTAATATTAACAGGTGACAGGACAGGAATACTGCCTTCCATGATAAATACCGCCGGTATCAGAATCAGACTGCCAAAAAACAACTGCCAGGATGTAAACACCATCTGACTGACTCCTTCCGGCTTTCCCCAATACTTGGTCAATACCACGCCAAGAGCCATAACCAGTGCTCCGCATAAAGCCGCTAACACACCCCATACATCAATGGCCATCTGCTGCTTAAGAAGGAGTAATGCCACGCCCCCAATCATCATGACGATTGCCGCATAGGACCGCAGGGCTGGTTTTTCTTTTAATAAGACCCAGCTGAAAAATATGACAAACACCGGTTGCACACTTCCAATAATTGATGCAATTCCTCCCGGAAGCCGGTAAGCCGCTATAAATAAAAACAGAAAGAAAATGCCAATGTTTAAACTTCCAAGTATCAATGATTTTAAAATCCAAATTCCTTTTGGCAACTTTCTGTACCACAAAAGCATAATCAGTCCTATGGGAAATGCTCTCATAAACGCAACAAACACCGGCCGTTGTATGGGTATTAATACTGATGTAATGATATATGTGGATCCCCAGAGCATGGGTGTCAGCATGGTAAGTAACGTATCTTTCATCTGCTTCATTTTTAATCCTCTTTTCCTTGACATCCATCTCATCATTAAGTATCTTAACGTTAAGATATTTTAAGTTTAGGGCATGTCCTATCTTTTGTCAAGTATTTTAACGTTAAGATATTTAACACTAAGAAACTTTATATTGAGATTTTCTTGTACTTTCCCTTTTCAGGTGTTACACTAAAAACATGAATAAAGATAATGTTGATAAAATTATTGAACAATGGTCCCATGAGTTGCCGGAACTTGATGCCTCACCAATGGCTGTTTGGGGAAGACTTAAGAGAACTGCCAAACATTCAGAAAGGAGATTGGCAGAAAATTTCTCCTTATATCAGTTAAACAGCGGTGAATTTGACGTATTGGCGACTCTGAGACGTTCCGGTGGGGACTTTAAATTAAAACCCACGGATTTGTACCAGTCACTTATGATCACATCCGGAGCCATAACAAACCGGATTGATACTCTTGAGAAAAAGAGTCTGGTTAAAAGAGTCCATGACAGCGAAGACAGGAGAACTATCTATGTTCAGCTGACTGAGGCTGGCTATGAGCTTATCTCTCAGGCTGTAATAACCCATACCCAGACAGAAGAATTCTTACTAAAAGGACTGACAAAAGAAGAACTGGCCCAGCTGGACCAGTTATTAAAAAAACTTCTCTCTTCCCTGGAAAATTCGTGAGACCGAGTGTCAGCTTATGACTTTCGCCGGTCAAATTTCTGATGAATCCTCATGCAGTCATTAAGCAGTTCAAGGAGCATATAAAGCTGGGACAGCTTCTTTCTCCCTTCAGTGAAGCCCTTTGTATCCTCTGCTATCCTTAATATTTTTTTGTTATCCGCTGTCAGCCTGTTAATTGCAGTTCTTACCCTGTTAGCTGCAGACTGGGATACCTCATTAAAGACACTGAAAATCTGAATTGCTGTTTTTTGAACGGCCTCCATATAGGTATTGATCTCTTTTTCACTGGAAGACAGAGTTTTTTTTCTTGTAACCAGTTCGTTGCCTTTTTCAGATAGTTGTGCAGAAATCTTAAGATCGGCAGATTCACCCATTTTTTTTAACTCCTCGGCGTTTCTTTTGAAACTTTTAATATCTTCTTCCAGCTTAAGTTTCTTATCTTTTATATTCCTGATCTCAGGCATCATCGTCAGAAGCGTCTGTTCTAAATTAAATATGCTTTTTTGCAGGATCTCTAACTGTAGGACAAGCTGTGATTCCAGCTGCAGCCCACTCTTTTTTATAAGAAGTTGTGAGATGGCATGGTGCATCCGGGGGATCTCTTCCACTGCTTTGGATTGGATAAAAATTTCTGTGTCTGTCACCTCGTCCTGATATGTATAATGTCTTGTTAATTCATTTAAGATTTCATTCCATAATGAAAGATTTGACTGAACCCTTTTAGCTTTTTCTGAAATAACCACAAAAGCTTCCACATCATCCTTTAGATGATCGATCTCTATTCTCACTGAGACAGCCAGTTCTGCAATATCCTTTAACTTAAGATTGTCCTTGGAGGCCAGGCTTTTAAGCTCTTGTGCATGTGGGGGCACTTCACCTGCAGGAACATATTCCTCCACAATTTTTTTCAGTTCAAAATGAAGCGGTTTTATCAAGCTGCCTTTTTCAAGCAGTCTTTCCAGAAATTCCATTTTATCACCCCTCGGGATTTATACACACAACGCTATCTTACCTTACCTTATGCATCCGGGGTGTTTTTTGTTTCAGAATATGCATCAGAATTTATGCGAATTTAGCCAAATATATCTGATCGTTTGCATTGCGATGAACAGCAGCCAAATATAAAGCATAATAAATTTAAACGTTGTAAACCATGAGCATAATGTCGCTATGAATTTGCTAAAAACAGGATATCGTCCCAGCATAGTGAGCAGCAATATGTTTTCTGTAATATCAAAAATCGCTCTCAGTCCACACACAATAAAAAGAATAATTTTGATATCAATGTTATAATGAAACTGCATATCCAGAAGACGAAATGATCGATTATACAATTGAATCCCGCGGATTCCATGGTTCGTACCATACATAATAAAAAGGCATGTGATGAATCCACATATCCCCATGATTTTCGTTAGTCGTGTCATTGAAATGCTCCTTTTTACATTTATTAAAGCGCAACAGTTGTAGCGTTTTGTTTTGCATAGTATAATATGATATGTATCAAGAAGCAATAAGACAGAATCAAGTGCCACAAAATATTAATTTTAGTAGCGGTTTTAAATAAAGGAGAATCATATAATGCTTCAGAGTTCTAACCCCACAGCACAGCAGTCTCAAAGATGGATCATTGAGGCATTGCTTGAATTAATGGAAATAACAGAGTATGACAAAATTAATGTATCAGAGATATGCCGTAAGGCGGATTTAGATCGCCGTACGTTTTATCGTAACTTTGATTCAAAAAAAGATGTATTGGAAGAACATATTAATCACCTTGGTAATGAGTACATTAATACGTTTAAAATGCTTGAGAATCCTAACAGCTATACCGCCTCAAGATACTTTTTTGAATTTTGGAGCAGACATTTGAATTTTATTAATAATATAAAAAAATGCGGCCTAAGCGACTTTGCATTTTTGCAATTCCAGAAATTTGCAAAAGAACACAGGGAATTACTGATTGGAGATGATGTCCAAAAGTTACCGGCAGAATACGTTTATGCATATAGAATCGGTGGTTTTTGGAACATAATGATGACATGGGCTGAGGATAAAGCAAGGTTATCCCCAGATGATATTGCCCTCATCATTTCCCAAATTTGAAAATATTAATAACTGGGTGTTAACCATACGTACATAGTATTCTGGCTGATACCAGATTCAAATGCTGCAGTCTTACCATTTTTATAAGTCACCTGACTTCCGCTATGAACAAATCCATAGAGCGTTTCATCTGCACCCCCATCTAATAAATCACCGGTAAGCTGCCATAAGGAATTTCCCATCTCTTCTCCACAAAGAAAAGTGAAAGTTGTTAAAATGGCGTCCATATATTTACTGTCATCTGATTCTGAATTATAATTAAATTTCCATGTGGAAGTATCAATGCCGACTTTGTTATCTTTTAAAATCAATGTCCAATCAGTTGCTTCAGCTTTTTCATAGTCTTCTAATGTAAATAATTTAAAGCTCTTTCCATATTTCTTTTCAATCTCTACATTTAAAATATCGATATTCTCTTCTAATGTTTTTGTTTTGTTGTAAGACAATTCTTTACCGTCATTGGCATCATTTTCAGTTCTTTCTGAATTATTGATCACTAATACTTTGGTATTATCTGCGTCTTCTGCGTTTGTAATTTCCGCACTATTATGCCTGTTATTACATGCAAGAGTATTAAATAATATAAATGCTAATACAACCATTACCAAACCCTTTTTTAAATATTTTATCATTTCGTCTCCTTTGATCTTACCTGCAATCATCTGACTATCGTTCACGTAAATTCACACCTGACTGCAATGTAATTTGCTTTTCTATTCTTTTATGATAAAATATTTCTATTCCATTGAAAATATAAAATTATCATGGTTTTAGTTCATTAAAAATGAACATTGGGAGAATATATGGAATTAAAACAGATTCAAACAATTAAAAATATACTGACTGAGGGAAGTTACTTAAAAGCAGCAGAAAAGATGGGATATGTGCCCTCTACCGTCACACTTCATATTCAGCAGCTGGAAGAAGAGCTGGGAATTAAATTATTTGAAAAAGCAGGACGAAGAATGGTTCTTTCAAAAGAAGGTGATTTTTTCTGGACGAATGCCAAACCACTTCTTGAACATGCAGATTCTTTTAAACAGATCATGAATAACTTTGTTACCGGTCAAATGGGGCATATCCGATTAGGGACAATTAGTACAATTGGAAGATCGTTGTTAATTCCTAAGGTAATTGCTTTCTGTAAAAAGTATTCTGGCATTAAGCTGACATTTGAACTTAACAGTTCGGAAATCATTACACAAAAAATAGTCAATAACCAACTGGATATTGCAATAGGATTTGCTCCTCCCACTAACCTTAACCTTTTGTTTGAACCTATCTGTCTGGAACCAATGGATTTACTGCTGCCGGTCGGACATCCGCTTGCCAAAAAGGAAGAGATCACCCTTAAGGATTTAAGCAATGTAAATTTACTTCTTACCGAATCTTACTGTTCTTATCGAAATGAAGTTGATAAACATTTCAGCGCTTTTGGAATACCACTTAAATCCATGATACAAATTAACGATGGAAAAACGATTATTCAGTTCGTCCAGGCAGGTATTGGCTGTTCCATCCTGCCTGTTGCAGCTATAGATCCAGTCCCCGATCTGACAGTAAGGCGAAAACTGTCAAATATAGAATTTGGCTTAATGATTGGTATTATTCGTAGAAAGGAGCAGCTGGAAAAGGCCTCTGAAAGGCTATATAATGAGCTGCTTTATGAGTTAAAACAACAAAGGCCATCAAAGAACCGAGACACTTTATAAGTTTGTTAAAATGTCCAATGTCCATAGTTCGATATTTCATGACTTAAGCAATAAAATTTTCTCAGTTTGCAAACTTCCATCTGCACTTTTTCGATCTATTAATGCATTTAAATGGCGAAAAAATTCTCTTGCATCCTGAAAATCGTCGTGAAACATACGGAGCATTACACGTCCGTGACATGTTAAGCGTTTTTGGTCATTAAACTCATAGAGTGTTTTAGCAAGGCAACGC
>JAQSYE010000258.1 GCA_029256305.1 Lacrimispora sp.
TTCATCGCCCCAGTTGGCGCCTACGATTGCTCTTACCATTCGATTAATCCTCCTATGAGTGAAAAAATACCTTTTACTTCCCTATGATAGCGCAAAGATCCTCATAAGTAAAGTCAATATTATTTATATTTGTCATAACTTTAACTTATATCATCGGTCATGAGTTTCAAAATTTTCTTTCCAGCAGGGGAAACAGGAGTTTTACTGTCCGTGATAATTGCGAAGTGCCGTTTGGGCATGGACTCCTCAAACTGCAGTTCCATCAGATTCCCTTTCTCAAGCTCCATCTGGGCAAATCCTGACATAACGCAGCCGATTCCCAAATTGCGCATGGCAAACTGAACAATCATATCACTGGTGGAAAGCTCGAATTCAGGTTCCACTTCTACGCCCCGCTCTTTTAAAAATTCATCCATAAAGGTACGTGTACTGGTGTTTTTCTCCAGAAAAATGCAGGGAAGTTCCTTTAGGATATCGTAACTTAGATTCTTCCCTTTTAGATGTTTAAACTTCTCTCCTGCGATAAAGACATTGCTGACCTCCTTTACGGTAGTGCTTTTCACCTCACTCCTTGCTTCAAAAGGGGTACTGACCACCCCGAAATCAATCTTCCCTTCATATAGGAAGCGAAGCGTTTCCGGTGTGGGTCCATTGGAAACCGTCACTTTAATTCCCGGATACAATTCATGAAATTTTTCCAGATAGGGAAGCAGATAAAACTGAAGTGTCATATCACTTGCGCCAATTCGCACCTCTCCAGCTTCTAAATCCCTCATCCTTCTTAACATATTTTCCCCGTGCCAGATGTTCTCTAAACCAGATTTTACATATTGGTATAAAAATTCTCCCTCTCTGGTCAACTTTACTCCTTTTGACATACGCATAAAAAGCTGGCAGTCCAGTGACTGTTCCAGCTGCCGGACCGCCTGGCTGACTGCCGGTTGGGAGATGCAGAGCTTTTCTGACGCCAGTGTGATGCTGCCTGAATTTGCCACATAATAAAAAACCTTATAATATTCCAGACTACTGCTCATCGTTCCTCCTGAGAAATAAAAAAACACGGACAGACTCATTGACAAAAATCAGTCTGTCCGCAACTTTATTATACATTGATTTCTGCTATCATACCAAGAAGTTCCTGGTTGTCCTTAAGAAGAGGACGAATCATCTCATCAAGGTATATGGTAACCTGAGCCGGGGCGCAGCCTACATATTTCTTGGGATCCATACTTTTTTTCAATTCTTCTAATGAAAGATTAAAAGAGGGGTCGGCCGCAATAAGCTCCAACAGATTGTTATCCAGTCCGTTCACTTTTACATTCTTTCCGGCTTCCATGGAAAGCTCGCGGATCCGCTCATGAAGTTCCTGTCTGTCGCCTCCTGCCTTCACCGCATCCATCATGATGTTTTCTGTAGCCATAAAGGGAAGTTCCGCCATCATATGTTTTTCAATAACCTTGGGATAAACCACAAGTCCGTCTACCACGTTTAAATAGAGATCCAAAATTCCGTCTATTGCAAGAAAACCTTCCGGTACACTCAGACGCTTGTTTGCAGAATCATCCAGCGTTCTTTCAAACCACTGAGTGGAAGAAACAAGCATGGGATTGATCACATCTGCCATAACATAGTTGGACAGTGATGCGATTCTCTCACTTCTCATGGGATTTCTCTTATAAGCCATGGCTGATGAACCAATCTGGCTCTTTTCAAATGGCTCTTCCACCTCTTTTAAATGCTGGAGAAGGCGGATATCGTTGGAGAACTTATGGGCACTCTGGGCGATTCCTGCCAGAACATTGACGACACGGCTGTCAACTTTCCGGGAATAAGTCTGTCCAGACACTGGGTAACAACCCTTAAATCCCATCTTCTCTGCGATCATGGGGTCCACTTTTCTCACTTTGTCCATATCTCCGTCAAACAGTTCTAAAAAGCTGGCCTGGGTTCCGGTTGTTCCTTTGGAACCGAGAAGACGGATAGAGTCAAGAAGGTAATCTAAATCCTCCAGATCCATGGTAAGATCATGAAGCCATAAAGTAGCTCTCTTACCGACTGTCGTTGGCTGAGCAGGCTGAAAATGAGTAAATGCCAGGGTGGGTAAATCCTTATAGCTGTCTGCAAACTTTGCCAGTTCACTGATTACGTTAATCAGTTTTTTCCGCACCAGCAAAAGTGCTTCTGTCATAACAATAATATCGGTATTATCACCCACATAACAGGAGGTAGCTCCAAGATGAATGATGCCTTTTGCCTTGGGACACTGCACTCCGTATGCATATACGTGAGACATTACATCGTGGCGTACTTCTTTCTCACGCCGAATGGCAACATCGTAATTTATGTCATCCTGAAATGCCTTCAGTTCCTCTATTTGTTCTTCCGTAATAGGAAGATCCAATTCTTTTTCCACTTCCGCCAGAGCAACCCACAGTTTTCTCCAGGTTTTAAATTTCTTGTCAGGAGAAAAAATGTATTGCATCTCCTTGCTGGCATAACGCTCAGACAGCGGGCTTTGGTATCGATCTGTCATGTTCCTTTTATTCCTCCTCGGGTTTGGTTGTAGAACTATTTTAACATATTTCTTTTATTATGGGAAGAGCAGGCAGGGACCGTCTTCCGGTTATGCAGCGCAAACCGGCCTGACAGCCCCTGACTTCTTAATCCTCATTATCTGTTGTATTCTCCACGAATGTCCTCTTTGGGCGGTTCAATGGGATAGTTTCCACTGAAGCATGCCGTACAGATGGGCAGTCCTTCTGCCATTTCATTCAGACGTTCCATATTTAAATAAGACAGGGAATCCGCTCCCAGAAGATCGCGGATCTCTTCAATACTTCTATTATGGGCGATCAGCTGATCTTCATCGGGAATATCCGTTCCGAAATAGCAGGGGTGTAAAAAGGGAGGTGCACTGATCCGTACATGGACCTCTTTTGCACCGGCTTCCCGAAGCATGTTCACAATCAGGGCACTGGTAGTTCCTCTGACTATGGAATCATCAATCATAATTACCCGTTTCCCCACAACTGCTTCCCTTAGTACGTTTAACTTAACTCTTACGGATGATTCACGGTTGATCTGCTTTGGCTTAATGAAGGTCCGGCCTACATAGGAATTCTTCACAAATGCCGTTCCATAAGGAATTCCTGACTGAAGAGAATATCCAAGAGCTGCCGCATTTCCGGATTCAGGAACACCTACCACCACATCCGCCTCTACCGGGGAATCCACAGCCAGCGCCCGGCCTGCACAAAGCCTGGAATGATAGACGCTCACTCCGTCAAATACGCTGTCCGGTCTTGCAAAATAAATATATTCAAAAATACATCTGGCCTCTTTGGATTTTTCTTTAAAACAGAGGCTGGTATCTGAAACAATTCCGTCTTTCGTTATTGTTACAATTTCTCCAGGCAGGACATCTCGGACAAATTCCGCACCTACCGTATCAAGGGCACAGCTTTCTGAAACGATGATGTAAGCATTATCCCGTTTTCCAATGCATAATGGCTTAAATCCATAGGGGTCCCTGGCTCCGATCAGCTTACGGGGACTCATAACAACCAGGGAGTAGGCTCCCACGATTTTTTTCATGGCATTGGCAACTGCAGCCTCTACAGAAGCGACCTTTACCCGCTCTCTGGCTACATGGTATGCAATTACTTCTGAATCAATTGTAGTCTGAAAAATAGCACCACTGTACTCTAACTCTCTTCGAAGCTCCGGTGCGTTCACCAGATTTCCGTTATGAGCCATTGCAAGAGTACCTTTTACGTAATTAAGTACAAGAGGCTGGGCATTCTCCCGCGTACTGCTTCCTGCTGTCGAATAACGAACATGACCTACCCCGATATTGCCATGAAGACCTTCTATAACCTCGGGAGTAAAAACCTCGTTACATAATCCCATCCCCTTATGCGCACTTACTTTTCCTTTCGGACCTTCGGTATCACTGACAGCAATTCCGCAGCTCTCCTGTCCTCTGTGCTGTAATGCAAACAGACCGTAATAAATGGTGGAAGCAACGTCACCGCCGTCAAAATCATAGATGCCCAAGACGCCGCACTCCTCATGTAACTCTTCCTCTATATTGAAGTTCAATTCGTTACTCATGAAATATCTACCCTCTCTGTGCTGTTTACTGAATACCAAGACGGCGGAATATCTCCTCATATGCATCTTCCACGCCGCCTAAATCTCTGCGGAAGCGATCTTTATCCAGTTTTTCGTGAGTGTCTTTATCCCACAATCTGCATGTATCAGGAGAGATCTCGTCGGCAAGAATAATCTGTCCGTGGTAACGGCCAAACTCAATCTTAAAGTCAATAAGATCAATATTTAAGGTGTCAAAATACTCAATGAGAACCTCGTTTACCAGAAACGCATACTTTGTAATGGCATCGATCTCTTCCTGTGTTGCAAGATTAAGAGCCAAAGCATAATAATCGTTAATAAAAGGATCTCCTAAGTCATCATTTTTATAACTGAATTCAAGTGTAGGACAGGCAAACTTAATTCCCTCTTCCATTCCCATCTTTTTCGCAAAACTTCCAGCAGAATAGTTTCTGATGATTACCTCAAGAGGAACGATTTCCACTTTTTTCACTGCAGTCTCACGGTCATTTAGCTCTTCAACCAGATGAGTTGGAACACCTTTGGCTTCTAATTTTTTGAAAACGAAATTGGTCATACGGTTATTTATTGCACCTTTTCCAACAATCGTGCCTTTTTTAAGACCATTGAAAGCTGTGGCATCATCTTTATAAGAAACGATCAACACGTCCGGATCTTCTGTAGTATAGACCTTCTTTGCTTTTCCCTCATACAGCATTTCTTTTTTCTCCACGGTATCCACCTGTCCTTTTCTGAATTAATTTATAAGTTTTTCAAATAAAACTCTGGTGTTTCAGTAGAAATTATAATACAGTCAACTGGTTTTATTATTATAAATACTAATGACCAATATACATGTCTGTTTCTCAATCTGATTCCTGCAGGGTTTTTCGCTCCACTTTCTGCCAGTATTTTAGTTCACCTTCCTTTAAATCCATAAAAAAGCCTCGTTCTCTCACTTCACCATCCACTTCTTCCAGGGATGAGGTACCAGTGATGGTCTCTTCCATTAATTCCTCTTTGACATCATAAAGTTTTACTAACTTGCTGCAAATTCTTTCTCTCTCACGAGGAAAGAAAACAGCAGCCTCAATAAGCAGACAGCAACACAAGAGATAAAGCAGTTTACTCCGCTTTTTCTCATGCTTAAATGCCCATATAAGGCTTCTCCACGGTTTTTTTCTTTTATTATAAATCCGGCAACGATAATATTTTAAAACAGTATTCATAAATTGGCTCCTGTCGTGATAAAAGCAGAATAGCGGGTAAAGGGGATATTAGGAAACAGTCCGATAGAAATAAAGAAGTGTATGATCTGATTATATACGAAAGGAAAAAAAGCTTCAAGCATAATTTTATGCCGAAGCTTTTTAAAGAAATTATTTTGGTGCTTTTGTGGTTTCTGTGGTAGGCTGACCATTACTCTCACCGGTAATTTTATCAACGCCTTTTTCAACATCCTTTACAGCATCATTGACAGCGCCTGTGCTTTCCTTGCTTTGATCCGCCTTTGTTGCACCAGCAGTAGTTGTGGGTGCTTTTGTTCCGGCTGCAGTCGTCTGCGCTGTAGTTGTTCCCGCTTTTGTTTCGGTCGTTCCCTTGGTTGTGCCGCAAGCAGTCAGGCACATAACTGACATAATGATAAGAATCGCAAATAAATATGGTTTTATTTTTTTCATAATACATTCTCCTTTCATGTTCTATGCTTAGTATGTGTCAAGGAGAAATGAATTATAGTGGGAAATTTTGTAAAATTATGATTCTATTACATCTTTCATTGTATAAAGTCCGGGATTCTTCCCTGCTAAAAATTTGGCAGCAGATACTGCGCCACGGGCAAAAATTGCTTTGGAATACGCAGTGTGCTGGAACGTAACAACCTCGTCGGTTCCGGCAAAAATCACATCGTGTTCCCCTACGATGGTTCCACCACGGATTGCAGAAATTCCGATTTCCTTTTTATCTCTTGCTTTTCTTGCCTGGCTTCTGTCATAAACGTAATGGAATTCCTGATCCATTGCCTCATTAATGGAATCTGCAAGTGCAAGGGCTGTTCCGCTTGGAGAATCCAGTTTTTTATTGTGATGTTTTTCTAAAATCTCAATATCAAAACCAGAACTCGCAAGTACCAGTGCTGCATCCTTTATCAGCTTCATCAACAGATTGACACCCAAAGACATGTTGGCAGATCGAAGCACCGCCACCTGTTTAGACGCTTCCTCGACCAACTTAACCTGATCCTCAGAAAGTCCTGTTGTACATAAAACCACCGGAATTTGTTTTTCAATGCTGTAATGAAGGAGACCTTCCACTGCTTTAGCAGAAGTGAAATCAACGATTACATCCGCTTCTACATCACAGGACTCTAAAGAAGAAAATACCGGATATGGATTTTCTTTCGCCATGCTGGGATCGATCCCGGCAACAATCTCTATATTTTTCTCTTCCGCCGCAATGCCGGTAATGACCTGTCCCATGGCCCCGTTACAGCCGTGCATTATCATCTTAATCATGATTTCCTCCATATGTATAGCTTATACCACTTATAAAATTCCATACTCTCTCATGGCAATTTTTAAATATTCCTGATTTTTTTCTTCCATTTCAGTTAAAGGAAGGCGCATCGGTCCTGCCTGTCTTCCCATAAGATTTAACGCTGCCTTCACAGGAATTGGATTAACTTCGCAGAATAATGCATTAATTAACGGGATTGCCTCCAGCTGAAGTCTTGCACTGCGTTTCACATCACCGTCAAAATATGCCTGGCAGATCTCATGTGTCTTTGCAGGAGCAACATTGGAAAGAACAGAAATAACCCCTCTTCCACCCAAAGACATCATGGGAACAATCTGATTGTCATTGCCGGAATAAACATCGGCTTTTCCATCAGTCAGACTCATTAAATCAGCGATAGCAGAAAAATCACCGCTCGCCTCTTTTACTCCTACAATGTTAGGAACGTTAAGGCAAAGATCTGCAATGGTATTAGCGGTAATGGTCACTCCAGTTCTGCCCGGGATATTATATAAGAGAATCGGAATATTCACAGCATCGGCCACAGCCCTAAAATGAGCCTTTAATCCGTTCTGAGTCGCTTTATTGTAGTATGGTGATACCAAGAGAAGACCATCCGCTCCCAGCTTTTGTGCTTCTACAGACAGATAAACAGCTGTTTCCGTACAATTTGAACCAGTTCCGGCTATTACTGGAATTCTTTTTTTTGTTACCTCGCACACATATCTGATTACATCCAGATGTTCCTCATGGGTCATGGTAGATGCTTCACCAGTAGTTCCGCATGCAACAATTGCATCGGTTCCCCCTGCAATCTGCTCCTCCACCAATTTTTCAAGTACCTCATAATTTACAAGTCCATTTTCCTGAAACGGTGTTACAAGCGCCACTCCGGCGCCTTCAAAAATTGCCATGGTCTTATCCTCCTGATTCTTTATCGTTATACATAGTAAACTTTTAAGGGCCCTTTTGTACTCCGTTCTTACAGGTTTTAACGTAAAAACAGAGCTGACAACAGGGTCAGCTCTTAAAGTCCAGAATCTGGTAATCTCATCTCTCTTTAAGTAGCTCCCCATCCATGCGGATGACAGTCATATGGCTCTTAACCACATGCCCAGAACAGATATGCTCAGGCCATATCGTTCTTCGGCGTCTCTTCCTTTCCACTGTCCTCTTCTGTACCTGATACATCGGACAGCATACTCATAAGCAACGCAACCTCTACTCTATTATGTATGTTACCATACTAACATTATTATTTTGTATTGTCAACTTTAACATGACTGATTTCCAGAATGCTGTCTACATAAGGTTCTATTTCTTTTGAAAAGACCTTACCAGTTAATACGACTTCCATCTCATCAACTTTAGACTGAAGAAGTTTTATGAGTTCTCCCGCTTCGACAATCCCCTGGTCTATGAGACCAAGAATTTCATCCAGAATTAACATATCACATTCTCCTGTAGATACTACTTTTCTGGCAAAATTAAGACCATTGCGGATATTCATACGTTCCTCTTCCTGCCGTTCCATAGACAGATTTTCAAAGAATCCATCGCACTTTTCAAACCGGAAGATCTTCATCTCCGGCTCCAGCCTTTTCATGATCTCCAGAGATCCCCGCCCCTGACAACCCTTTAAAAACTGGATCATGATGACAGTCCTGTTCTTCGTCAGAGCCTCGATTCCCATGCCGAGTGCAGAAGTCGTCTTACCTTTTCCTTCCCCGCATATAACCTGTATCGTACCTCGATTCATCTTTCAGCACCTCATAACAGCTAAAAAGCAATTATTTACTTATTATGTTAGAACCTGCTTATCGTATCATATAATTAATATTTTTTCAAGTTTTCTTATTATTTCCTTAACATATTAATAATATTTTATTCGGAGCATTCCAGCTTGCTGACAGATACCTCGTAAGCCACTCTCTTCTCACATTCAGTATCCGTGAGCTTTTTGGTATACTCTCTGCTCTGAACTCTTCCCCAAACCTTAACTCTTGTTCCCACTGTAAAACCAGAAGCATATCTTGCATTTCTTCCCCATGCGATACAGGGTATGTAATCAGATTTCCCATATGGTCGATTGACTGCAAGAAGTAAATCTGCAATTTCTCTTCCCAGCGGGGTTTTTCTGTAAATGGGTGCTTTGCAGATATATCCATCCAGAAAAATTTGATTGGTTTTTGTGTAGTCTGTAAACTCCTCCATAAAGTGAATCTCACGGACAAATACGGAAAGCACAAGGCGGTTCTTCGTCCCTTCATGACGATTATAGGAACGGAACTGACCGACCGCTTCTATGGTACAACTTTCGTAACTTCCTTCGACGTCAATGAGACGTTCAGAAATCATCAACGGAATCACGTCTGCCTGATCACTGAGACGATTTACCGCAATGTCCACCATATAAAATCCTTCTCCAAAAACCTCATGGCTGAAGGTGAAGCCGGAGACAATCTCTCCGATAATGCTTACTTTGTTGTTTTCAATCATTTTTTCTGACATAGTATTTCTCCTCTTCTTTCACTAATTTGCTAATATGCTTCACAGCTAATATTAAATTTATGT